>NZ_LVIA01000033.1:0-25528 GCF_001596805.1 Halomonas sp. KX33721
CAAGGGAGCTGTATAGGCAGGAACCAGCACCGTGACGTGGGGTTCAGGTGTTGCCTGCTTCAAACATGCTAGGGCTGGCCAAGCCAGCATGAAATCTCCAATCTTGTCATTGCGGACCACTAAAATACGAGGTTGCGCAGTCTGGGGATGATTCATGAAGGCTCCTTGGGTGATAATGGTCAACCGTGTCAACGTCATGGCAGAGAGGTATTAGTGGCTCACCATATTATGCAGGTCTGTATGTCCAAAGGGTGGGGCGGACTGGAGATGTACCCGTCGCGTATTATGCCTGAATTGCAGCGCCTGGGAGTGGTGAACCATGGCCTTGCCATCGCCGGGTCGCGTGTCGCCAGCAGTATAGAGGGAACTGGGGCAAGTGTGTTCACGGTGCCGAGTAACGCCCGAGCACTCCTTTCACTACCCGCGTTGCTGGGTTACATAGACCGACACTGTATCGATATCGTGCACTGCCATAAGTCAAGTGACCTGCGTGTTGCGGCACTGCTCAGCCTCTTTCGTCCTCGCTTAAAGCTGTTTTTTACCGAGCATATGGGAGTGACACGGCCCAAGAAAGGTGTGTATCACCGTTTGGCCTATTCGCGGGTAACCAGAGTCTTTTCGATCAGTCGGGCGACCTATCAACGTAACAAGCAGGCATTGCCCGTCTCGGAGGCGCGCCTTCACTGCCTTGGGCTGGGCGTGAACGTGGATGCCTACCAAGGGGCGGTGCACGCCAAATCAGCGCTCGGCCTTCCTGAGGACGGATGTTTGATTGCACTGCCAGGACGTCTGACGCCCGGCAAAGGGCATGAGGTGTGGCTGGAAGCATTGGCATCGTTGGATCGCCAAGCGTTGTGGTATGGCTTGATCATTGGCGGTGTCACTGCCGATGAAGGGGCTGACGAATCATTTGTGGCGGCGATCAAGCAAAAGGTCGCAGCACTTGGTTTGCAAGAGCGCGTCCACTTTCTCGGATTTCGCCAGGACTTACCCGCGCTGCTCCAGGCCATCGATATCGCGTGTATCCCTTCGCGTAATGAAGCCTTTGGGCTGACCGTCATCGAGGCCATGGCTGCCCAATGTGCTGTCGTGGGGGCCAATAGCGGTGCTATCCCTGAATTGATAGACCAGCAAAGAGGTCGCCTGGCCGACCCGCTATCGGCTGAAGAGTGGTCCGTTGCCCTGAAAGAACTGATCGATGCGCCGGAGACCAGGCGGGTGCTGGGTGAAGAGGCGCGTCGATGGGTGGTCGCGCATATGGCGCTCGATGTGCACGCGAAAAAACTGCTGCGTGAATATCAACTGCCCGAGTGATAGCCCGCCACGATGTGAGTGTGCGGGCGTGCACTGGCAAACTTCACCACAGACCGTTCCAGCCGCTGCAAGTTGCCCGCTTGCCATTTGCCTGGCGGGCGCAGTCGGCAGCGGTCGAGATCGATGAGCCAGGGCTTGCCTGCTTCATCCACCAGAATGTTGCGGGCGTTGAGGTCCACGTGGTCCAGGCCTGCCTGGTGAAACCGCTTGATCATGGCGCCTACGCGCATCAACAGCGCCTCGTCTGCCTCTTCGGCGCTCAGTAAGGAGGCGAGCGCTCGGGCGCCCGGGATGCGTACGGTCAGCAGGGCCGCCTCATAGGTCAAACCGAACCGAGTGACGCAGCAGGCCACTGGGCGAGGCACGGGAAGCCCTTGCTCATACAGCGCGGCGGTCAAGCGCACTTCACGAAACGCTCGTGTGCGCTCTGCCCCCAGCCAGACATAGCGTTGCTTGCTGACCTTGGCGATGAGCCCGCCGCGCTGGTAAGGGCGCAGCACCCACTGCTCGTGGTCGCGTGCTTGCAGGAACAAACTGCTACCACGCCCCGGCGCTTCGCCGACTACCAGGCCTCGCGATTGCCAGTAATCTGCCTCGAATAGCACCGTGTTCAGTGGGTGAGTCGGGGAGGACAGTTGGTGTGATGCACAGGCGTCACTTAAACTGTCTGCATCATGTAGAATCAGCCCATTTTTCTGCCGGAGTGCCGCTAAGCGCATGAAGCCCTCTCTGCCTGCTCAACCAAACCATATTGCCATTTTGCGCCTCTCCGCGTTGGGAGACGTATGCAATCTCGTGCCCACGGTGCGGGCGCTGCAGCGTCAATGGCCGAACGCGCGCATTACCTGGATTATCGGCAAGGGGGAGCACAGTTTACTGGCCGGGCTTTCCGGGGTCGAGTTCGTCGTGTACGACAAATCGACGGGGCTCTCCGGTATGCGTGCTATCTGGCGCGAGCTGGCGGATACCCGCTTCGATGTGCTGCTGCATATGCAGCAGGCCATTCGCGCCAGCGTGCTCTCGCTCGGGCTTAAAGCCAATGTGCGCGTCGGCTATGACAAAGCCCGCGCCAAAGATGCTCAGCACTGGTTTACCCAACACCAGCTAGCGCCCCATGCCAACGCCCATGTGCTGGAGTCGTTCATGGATTTTGCGCGTCTGCTGGGCGTCGAAGACGACCGCCTAGAGTGGAATCTCGCGGTGCCCGCAGTGGCCTATGAGGAAGCCCGCGCTATTAGTGGCGATGCGCCTTATTTGGTGATTAACCCTTGTAGCAACGCGCGGTTGCGCAACTTCCGCAACTGGTCGGTGGAAGGCTACGCCAGCGTGATTGAACACGCGTGGGTGCAGCACGGTCTTAAGAGCGTACTCACCGGTGGCGGCAGCCCGCTTGAGCGGGAAATGGGTGACCATATCGAAGCGCTCTGCCAGTCAGGTAGCGTGATCAACGCCATTGGCGGCACCTCGTTGAAAGGCGTATTGGCGCTGATCGATAACGCCCGCGCGGTGATCGCCCCGGATACGGGGCCTGCGCATATGGGCAACGCCATGGGCACGCCGACGCTTGGCCTCTATGCCACCACCAACCCTCAGCGGGCCGCCCCCTACTTGTGGCGCGATTTTGCCGTCAATGCTTACCCCGATGCGGTACGCACCTACCTGCATAAATCGGTGGACGAGGTGAGCTGGGGACAGCGAGTACGCCATGCCGATGCCATGGACTTGATCAAGGCTGACGATGTGATTGCCAAGCTAGACGCGCTGTTGGCGCACACCGCAGCGCAGACCACAACAGGACCCTCGGATGAAAGTTGATTTAACCGCCCTGGAACATGCCCGCGTACTGGTGGTAGGCGACGTCATGCTCGACCGCTACTGGCACGGCGACACCTCGCGGATCTCCCCAGAAGCGCCGGTGCCCGTGGTACGCGTGGAAGATGCCGACGACCGCCCCGGTGGCGCAGCCAACGTAGCGCTCAACGTGGCGTCATTAGGCGGCCATGCGGCACTGGCGGGCGTGGTGGGCGAGGATGACAATGCCGAGCTGCTCACCAAACGCCTGGCTGCATCTGATGTAAGCACTCACTTTCAGCGCAGTGCCGAGATTCCCACGATCACCAAGCTGCGAGTGATGAGCCGTAACCAGCAGTTGCTGCGCTTGGACTTTGAGCAGCGCCTCGACAGTGTGGATACCAGCGGCCTGCTGACACAGGTTGAGCAAGCCCTGCCTGAGTGTGACGTGGTGATTTTATCGGACTACGGCAAGGGCACGCTCAACCAAGTGGAGCGGCTGATCGAGATGGCTCGCCACCACGGCAAGCGAGTGCTGATCGACCCCAAGGGCCAAGACTTCACCAAGTACCGGGGGGCCAGCTTGATTACCCCCAACTTAACCGAGTTTGAAGCCGTGGCGGGCCCATGCGCCACCGACGCCATACTGGCCGAGCGAGGCGAAGCGCTGCGTGCTGAACTTGAGTTAGAAGCGCTGCTGATTACCCGCAGTGAGAAGGGCATGACGCTGATTCGTGAAGGCCAAGCACCACTGCACCTGCCCACCCGTGCCCAGGAAGTGTTTGATGTCACGGGGGCCGGCGATACCGTGATTGGCCTGATGGGTCTGGCCCTGGCCGCTAACCATGCGCTGCCGGAAGCCATGATGTTGGCCAACTTGGGCGCGGGCCTGGTGGTGGCCAAGCCGGGTACCGCCACGCTCTCCATTGCCGAGCTTTACACCGCGCTGCATGGCGACAAGCTGGCCGAGTTCGGCGTGATCGAGCCAGCGCCTCTGGTCGATGCCGTTCGCGCTGCGCAGCTGCGCGGTGAGCGGGTGGTGATGACCAATGGCTGCTTCGATATTCTCCACGCAGGCCATGTGGCCTACCTGGAGCAGGCCAAGCGCCTGGGTGACCGGCTGGTCGTGGCGGTGAACGATGATGCGTCCATTGGCCGGTTGAAAGGGCCGAAGCGCCCCATCAACCCGTTGAACCGACGGATGCAAGTGCTGGCCGGGCTCGGTGCGGTGGATTGGGTGGTGCCGTTCAGTGACGACACGCCCGCCGCCCTGATTGAGCAAGTACTGCCGGATATCCTGGTTAAAGGCGGCGACTACCGCCCCGAGGATATCGCTGGAGGCAGCGCCGTGATTGCCAACGGTGGCGAGGTGAAAGTGCTGGGCTTTGAAGATGGCGTTTCCACCACGGCGATGATCAGCTCCATTCTGGACCGCGAAAGTTAATGGCAGCCCCCCGCTGGCCACGGCTGGCCTACTCAGCGGCGCTGTATGGCTTAGCGCCGCTGATTGGCTGGCGCATCTGGCGTGAGCAAGTGCCCACTTACTCACGGCTCCAGCGGCTGGGGTTGTGCCTCGAACCGCTGCCGCCCCCACCGCGCATTTGGTTGCACTGTGCCTCGGTAGGCGAGGTACGCGCTGCCCGCCCGCTGATCGAAGGGCTGCTGGCGCGCTTTCCCCACTATAGCCTGCTGTTGACCACCATGACCGCCACCGGTGCCCAGCAGGCGTTGGCGCTGATAGCAGAACAGGGCGCTACCGATCAGCCTCGTCTTGCCCACCGTTTGCTTCCGCTGGACTTTCCCGGCGCGGCCAAGCGCTTTGTGGCCCGCGTACAGCCTGAGCTTGCCATCCTGTTTGAAACCGAGCTGTGGCCCAATCTGCTTCACGCCTGCCACCGGCAGGCGGTGCCTGTTGCAGTGGTCAACGGCCGACTATCGCCCCGCGCGTTTGCCCGCTACCAGCGTCTTCGCCCGCTGATGCAGAGCGCGTTAGCCAACGTGACGTGGCTTGCCGCCAAATCGTCAGAGGACGCTGAGCGCTTTCAAGCACTGGGGTGTGCGGCTGAATCCACCACCGTGGTGGGGTCGCTGAAGTTTGAACAGGTACTGCCTGAAGAGGCGTTGGCGGAAAGTGAGCACTTACTTCAAGCTTGGGGAGAGCGACCCGTCTGGGTCGCGGGCTCGACCCGCGATGGGGAAGAAGCGCTGCTGCTTACGGCCCACCGGCAGTTGCTCAAACGCTTTCCAGACGCACTGCTGGTGCTGGTGCCTCGCCACCCTCAGCGCTTTGACGAGGTGGCGGCACTGTGCGAGCGCGAGGGCTGGAAGGTCAGTCGCCGTAGCCAGCAGCAACCCGTTACACCCGCCACCCAGATTTACCTGGGCGATACGCTGGGCGAGCTGGCGGCGCTGTACGGCGCGGGGAGCGTGGCCTATGTGGGTGGCAGCTTGGTGCCGCTGGGCGGGCATAATGTGTTGGAGCCTGCCGCACTGGGTAAGCCCGTGCTGTGTGGGCCGTCGCTGGAGAACTTCAGTGATGTTGCCGAGCCGCTGCTGGCGGCCAAGGCGCTGACCGTGGTTGATTCCCCAGAGGCGCTTGCAGGCACCTTGGCAGAGCATATCGCTTGCCCTCAGCGTGCTCGGCAGGCGGGTGAGGCAGGGCAGGCGGTGATCGAAGCCCATCGCGGGGCGTTGTCGCGCACCCTGGATGGGCTTGGCCGCTACTTATAGCGCCGTGCGCTCTACGCCATCAGTCTTGCCCAGCAGCAGTATGTCGGCGCCGCGTGCGGCAAACAGGCCGTTGGTAACCACGCCGACAATGGCATTAATGCGCGCTTCCATGGCGACCGGATCATCAATCATAAAATTAAAGCAGTCGATGATATGGTTGCCGTTATCGGTCACCACCCCTTGGCGATACACGGGCTCGGCTCCCAGCTTGACCAACTCCCGCGCCACGTAGGAGCGCGCCATGGGAATCACCTCCACCGGCAGCGGAAAGCGGCCTAGCTGTGCCACGTATTTGGAACCATCGGCGATACAGATGAAGCGTTTGGCGCAGGCGGCCACAATCTTTTCTCGGGTCAGCGCTGCGCCGCCGCCTTTGATCATATGTAAGTGAGCATTTACTTCGTCCGCACCATCGATGTAGAAAGGCACGTCGCCCACATGGTTCAGTTCAAATACCTCGATACCCAGGCCTTTCAGCCGTTCGGCACTGGCTTCTGAGCTGGCAACCGCTCCCTTGAACCGATCGCGCAGAGGGCCTAAACGGTCAATAAACAGATTGGCTGTCGAGCCAGTGCCAATGCCCAGCACCGTGTCTTTATCCAGGTGAGGCTCTATTTCGCGAATGGCGGCATCCGCCACGGCAGCTTTTAGTTCATCTTGTGTCATGATGGTTCCAGTATCAGGAGAGGCAGTCGCCCTTAGTATAACGACCTAATCGCTGGCTGCCGATGGAAACGCCGCTAGACGTTGCTAGGCGTAATCTGCTACCAATAAAGGTTTTGTTCGCACCCGTCAGGGTCACGTCATTTTTCTGGGATGTCAGCATGCTCGAAGCAACCGTCAAAAAGATCCTCCAAGCCCGCGTTTATGAAGCCGCTTGCGAGACGCCTATTTCTTCCGCTCCCTTTTTGTCGCGTCGTTTCAACAACCAGATTTTGATTAAACGCGAAGATTTGCAGCCAGTGTTCTCGTTCAAAATCCGCGGGGCCTACAACAAAATGGCCCAGTTGACCGATGAGCAGAAAGCCAAAGGCGTGATCGCTGCTTCGGCGGGCAACCACGCCCAGGGGTTAGCCATGGCGGCTAAGCTGATGGGCGTGAAAGCGGTGATTGTCATGCCGCGCATTACGCCGGACATCAAAGTGCAGGCGGTGCGTGCCCGTGGGGCGAAAGTGGTGCTAAAAGGTGATGCCTTTGCCGCCGCCGCCGAGCATGCCCAGGAGCTGATCAAAGAGCACGGCTACACCTATATTCCGCCGTTTGACGATATCGACGTAGTGGCAGGCCAAGGCACCATTGGCGTTGAGATTCTGCGCCAGCATAGTGGCCGGTTAGATGCGATTTTTATCCCCGTAGGCGGTGGCGGGCTGATTGCCGGGGTGGCTGCCTATGTGAAGTACCTTCGCCCGGATATCAAAATCATCGGTGTGGAAGCGGAGGATAGCGCCTGCTTGAAAGCTGCGCTGGAAGCCGGTGAGCGCGTGGTGCTGGACCAGGTGGGCGTCTTTGCCGAGGGTGTGGCGGTGGCGCAAATTGGCGAGGTGCCGTTCTCGCTGGTGCGTGACCTTGTTGACGATGTGATCACTGTTAACACCGATGAGATGTGTGCCGCGGTGAAAGATATTTTTGAAGATACCCGCGCCGTCGCTGAAACTTCGGGCGCACTCTCGTTAGCGGGCCTTAAAAAGTACGTGCAGCAAACTGGTGCAGAAGGCGAGACGCTGCTGTGTATTAACTCTGGCGCCAACACCAACTTCGACCGCTTGCAGCATATTGCCGAGCGCACCGAGTTGGGTGAGCAGCGCGAAGCCATTCTGGCCGTCACCATTGCAGAAAAACCCGGCAGCTTTAAGAAATTCTGTCGCACGCTGGGCAAGCGTATGGTCACCGAGTTTAGCTACCGCTACGCCGATGATAGCGAAGCGCATATCTTTGTGGGTGTGCAGGTCAAGCCTGGTGGGGAAGATCGCCAAGCAGTAATTGATAAACTGCGTGAGGGTGGTTATCAGGTAGAAGACTTAACCGATAACGAGTTGGCGAAACTGCATATTCGTCACTTAAGCGGTGGCCGCCCCAGCGAACGTTTTGAAGAGGAGCTTTATCGCTTCGAGTTTCCTGAGCGCCCTGGCGCATTGATGAACTTCTTAACTCAGCTGCCACACGACTGGAACATTTCGCTGTTTCACTATCGTAACCACGGGGCTGCCTATGGCCGCGTTCTGGTGGGCATGCAGGTGCCCAGTGAAGATCGTACCCATGTTGCGGAGTATTTAGACGCGATTGGCTACCGCTACTGGCAAGAGAGTGATAACCCCGCTTACCGGCTCTTTATGGCGTAACACTATGTAAGTGCTTACTAACGGTGCATGTCAGAGCTGCTAGGCAGAGAGGTGTTGTTGAAACGTTTAATTAAGGGGTTAAAATAGTGCTATTAGCAGTTGTCATTGAGCCCCTTATGGCCCTATAGTCGTGAGCGAAATTAGTGAAGTGGGTCATCTCCTCAAAATGAAAAACTTGGTGACGCACTAAGGGCATTTGGCAACTGTTAAACACGTTGGAGAAGAAGCATGCGGCGTAGAAAGCCTGATATGGTGATGGCGTTAACAGTGGTGTTTTTACTCGGCGTATTAGCCACTGGATATGCGCAAGCGCTGTCGGGGAGTTAACCAACGGTTAACAACAGCGCTAACGGTATCGACGCTGCACCTGCTAGGTGAATCAATAAAACGGGCTGATCATAGCGATCAGCCCGTTTTTGTTGGCCCTGCATTGGTTGGCCGTACAACAGCAGTATCGCTGACTACCGCGTTGAGCGGGATATCCCAGGGTTCGATTGGCAGGGCATCCACCTGTTGGCAGGCATGGGCCACGCCAATCAGCGTAGGTGCTGGCCCTGGGCGGCGCATAAACGCCAAACTACGGTCATAAAATCCGCCCCCCATGCCCATCCGGTTCGCGTGCTGATCAAACCCCACCAGCGGCACGATCAGTGTGCCCAGCGCCCACGCGGGCAGCCGGTTGCGGCGCTGGGCAGCAAAGCGCGGGCAGGGCTCGGCAATGCCAAAGCGGTTTTTGACCATAGGCGTGGTATCGCCGTAGGCCACAAACCAAAGGCTGTTATCGCTAAAAGGGCGTAGTACAGGCAAGTAGATCGCCACCCGGCGCTGGCGCAGCCAAGGAATTAACGGCGTGGGGTCGATCTCACCGTTGACCGGCAGATAAAGGCTGATCCGTTTGGCACGACGAATTTCTGGAAGCTGTTTTAGGCGTTGGCACAGGGCCAGAGCCGCCTGCTTTTGCTGTTCGGCGGTGAGAGTGCGGCGTCGGCGTTTTAATTCTCGACGTAGTGCAGGCTTATCGCTAGGCGTGGTGTGGGTCATAACGCGGTAGGCCATTAAAAGAGTGTTCCCCAGAATGCCGCTGTCGTTCTGGCCCTGAACCTACTGGTTCAGGTGGGTGGCCGCAGCCAAACCGTCAGGCTTTCCGACGCACGGACATGCACACGGGTCTGGCTAGCATTTGGCCCCCTGGGTACTGCGCATAGGCTCGAGGGACTATAACGACTGGCGTACACCCCAGAGAACACCGCTATCCTAACAGAGCCACCGCTAATGCCAAAGTATCGGTTGAAGATGTTGAAGGGCTTAAGGCTCTTTGCGCGGCCGAGTGCCCGCAAGTGCTCGCTCAAGCCGATCATTTAAGCGGTTGAGGTTGGCTTCTCCGGCGCGGTGCTCATCCAGCGCTTCCAGCAGCTCGTGGGTAATATTTAGCGCCGCCATAATCGCGATACGCTCGCTGCCCAGCACGCTGCTTTGGGCATGAATGCCGTGCATGGCGCGGTCCAAATAGCGAGCAGCGCGTTCAAGCTGGACTTCTTCGCCCGTGTCGCAGGCAATCATATAGCTGCGACCCAGTAGGGTGATCTCTTTCGTTGGCCGCTTTGCGTTACTCATCAATGGCTCCAGCACGGGCCAGCAAGGGGCCCGATGCGTTAACATCACTACATAGGAAGGATAGACGGGGTTCACTATAAGAGAGCCGCTTGTGCGGGGTCAACGCGCAGGCTCGCCCGCCTATCCTCGTGGTCTTATCTTTACACTGTATAAAGCGAGCATGAATCATGTCATTGATTGACGAGCGCCAGGACTTTTCTGACATAGCGGATGTATTTTTACGTCACGGTAGTATGCAGTCTCCTGCGTTTTTGGATGGACGGCTGTGCGGCTTATTGGCTCTGCGCGACGTGACCGCCGAGGCGTGGCTGGAAGAAGTGTGTCTCAGCTTGGGGGTAGAGCAACCCCGTGACCCGGCCAGTGCCGAGCGGCTGCTAGGCTGGCGTCGTCAAACCCTAGAAGCGCTGAGTGCCAGCGACCTGAACTACGCGCCATTACTTCCCGATGAGCTGTTCTCTTTGGCAGAACAGGCCCAAGGGCTGAAAGAGTGGACGCTTGGCTTTATGGAAGTAGTGGATGAGGTGGCCGATGACACCCTTCGGGAGCGTTGGTCGCAAACGCTGAAAGAAGCGATTGATGATCTGGAGGGCCTTGGCCAGATGGAGACCGACATCGACGATAGCACGGAAAACGAGAACGACCTGTTTGCTTTAACCGAGCATGCCCGAATGGCGGCCATGTTGCTGTACACCGAACAGCACCCGGGTAAGCCACAGGTAGAGCAAACCGACGCCCCCGTTCATTGAACCCACTTCACGCTTGCATAGGAGCCGTTATGCTCACGCCACTGCCTCGCCCTGCTGCTATTCAACCAGACGAGTATCGTCGGCGCCGAGAAGCGCTGATGGCACAGCTGCCAACCAGCGCCGCGCTGGTGGTGCCTGGGGCGTCGCTCGTCACCCGCTCCCACGACAGCGAATACCCTTTTCGCCAGCAGAGCGACTTCTACTATCTAACGGGCATTCAAGAGCCTGACGCGCTGCTGGTACTGCTACCAGGCCGCGCTGAAGGGCAAAGTGTAGTGTTCTGCCAAGACCGCGACCCCACCATGGAAGCCTGGACCGGCCGACGACTAGGAGCGCAGGGCGTTGTCAGCCTGCATGGTATCGACCAAGCGTTCGAGAACGCTGAGCGCAACGACCTGCTGGCAGAGCTGTTGGATGGCCGTGAGCTGCTCTATGCGCCGCTGGATAACCCCGACGCGGTTAGCATCGCTGAAGAGGCGCTTGCCCATGCCCAAGCGGGCATGCGCCGAGGCAAGCCCGCACTAAAAGGCTGGCTGGATAGCCGCCCACTGATTCACGAGATGCGCCTAATCAAAAGCTCCGCTGAAATTGCTTTGCTGCGTCACGCAGCAGCCATTTCAGCCCAGGCCCACGTACGCGCTATGCGCACCTGCCAAGCCGGGCTAAGTGAGTACCAGCTTCAGGCCGAGCTGGAGCACACTTTTGTGTGGCACGGCGCTAGCGGGCCTGCCTACGGCACGATTGTGGGCGGCGGCGCCAATGCCTGTGTGCTGCACTATATTGAGAACAGTGATGTGCTGGAGGAGGGCACGCTGGTACTGATTGACGCTGGTGCAGAGTTTGATCTCTATGCGGGCGACATCACACGCACCTTCCCGGTGAGTGGGCGCTTTAATGATGCTCAACGGGCGCTTTACCAAGTGGTGTTAGATGCCCAGGTGCGTGCGGTGGATGCCATTGCGCCTGGCGCTACGCTAGCGGATATCCATCAGGGCGTGGTGCATGACCTTACGGCTGGCCTGATTGAGCTGGGGCTTTTAGAGGGAGACGTTCAGGCGCGTATTGATGACGAAAGCTATCGGCGCTTTTACCTCCATTCCACTTCTCACTGGTTAGGGTTGGATGTACACGATGTGGGCACCTACCGCTTGGACGAAGCGACGCCTCGCCTGCTTGCCCCAGGCATGGTGCTTACCGTAGAACCTGGGCTCTATATCCCTGATGAAGACGATATTCCCGCTGCCTATCGCGGTATTGGCATTCGTATTGAAGATAACGTTGTGGTCACCGAACAGGGGCATGACATTCTCACTGATGGAGTGCCTAAGCAGATAGACGAAATAGAGCAGTTGATGGTTAAAAAATAACCAGCAAAAACGGTCTGTTTTTTTTGTTTATGTAAACTACGTTACGAAATTACGTTTAGCCAAGGTGCTTATAATGTAAGTGCGTTATATAAGCGCGTATTGTGATGAGGAGAAGCCAATGCATGGGGCAGAACAGGTAACGCCTGCACAGCAGCAGTCGCCCACCCATGACATCGTGATTGTGGGCGGTGGGCTGGTGGGTGCCAGCTTGGGCTGTGCATTGGCACCGCTGATTGAGCGCTATGGCTGGCGAGTCGCTATCATTGAGGCCAATGCGCTACCGCAGAGCGCCGAGGAAACGACGTGGCAGCCAAGCTTTGATGCCCGCGCCAGCGCCATTGCCGAAGGCTCGGCGCAGCGCTTTCGACAGCTAGGCGTGTGGGAAGCGATGCAGGTCGAGGCCACACCGATTAATCGTATTCATATCAGCGAGCGGGGCCGTTTGGGCGCGACGCGTCTTAATGCACAAGAGCTAGGCGTCGCTGCCTTGGGTCACGTGATACCCAACGCTTGGATGGGACGCGTGTTGCATCAGAAGCTGCAGCAATTACCCATTGAGTGGCACTGCCCAGCCACGGTGGCACAGATGACTCCCACGGCCAGCGGCCACCATTTGCGGCTTTCCGATGGCAGCGAGCTAACGGCCGCGCTGACCATTTTGGCCGATGGCGGCCGCTCGGGGCTGAAGGAACAGCTAGGGATTGCTAGCCGCCGTCACTCCTATGAGCAGACGGCGGTCATTGCCCATGTGGGCATTAGCCAGCCCCATCAAGGGATTGCTTACGAACGCTTTACCTCCGAGGGACCCATCGCGCTGCTGCCACTGCCGGGGCAGGCTATGGAGCTGGTCTGGACCCATGCCAGCGGTAGCGAGCAGGCACGATTATCGCTACCGGATCATGCCTTCTTGAGCCAGCTTCAGCAGGCGTTTGGCGACCGAGTCGGGCGCTTTACCCGCATTGGCCAGCGGTTTAGCTATCCGCTTTCGCTGGTCACCGCAGAAGAGCCTGTGCGCCCCGGCTTAGCCGTGCTGGGCAATGCGGCCCATGCGTTGCACCCGGTGGCTGGCCAGGGCTTCAATTTAGCGCTGCGTTCGGTGATGGATTTGGTTGAAGCGCTCTCCCAGGGTGCTCAGCAGCAGCGCTCCTTGGGAGATATGAACACGTTGCAGGCGTTTGAGCGCCGCCGCGCCCAAGACCGCGCCAATGTGATCCGCTTTAGTGACGGCTTAGTGCGGCTGTTTGGTTACTCATTGCCGCTGCTGTCCCACGCCCGTGGCGCTGGGTTGATCGGCCTTAATTTGATTGGCCCGCTGCGCCGTGGCTTGGCACGCCGCGCGATGGGCCTGGAGCGCTGACGCTCTTATCCAGTGCCCTCAATGACCCAAGCCAAGGAGTGTTATGACAACGCAATCACAAGCAGCTAAGCCGCCCGTCACGCGTTTCGATGCGGTAATTGTTGGCGCGGGTATGGTGGGCGCTGCGCTGGCCGGGCTACTGGCAGAAGCGGGAATGCAGGTGGCGCTGGTGGAAGCCAAGGCATCGCCGCTGCGCCTGGATGACGTCGCTGGCGAGATTCCCGCCCCCCGCGTTAGCGCGCTGACCCCGGTGTCCCAACGGCTGCTCACGCATTTGGGCGTATGGCCCGCCATGGCGGCGGCAAGGGTAACGCCTTACCGCTATATGCAGGTGTGGGATGCTGAGGGTAGTGGCCATATTCACTTCTCGGCGGACGAAGCGGGCACCGCCGTGCTCGGCCATATTGTAGAAAACGATGTCACACAGGCCGCGCTGAATCAGCAAGTTGCCAAGCAGCCGACCCTGACACGCTTCGATGGCGTCAGCGTATCGGCGCTACAGACGACTGCCAGCGGCCGCTGGCTGGTACTGGAGGACGGTAGCCAGCTACAAACGGCGCTGGTGATCGCTGCCGACGGCGCACGCTCTGTCTTGCGAGCGCTAGCAGGCATCTCGGTGGCGGAGGAGTCCATGGAGCAAGAGGCGGTTGTCACCACGGTGCGCTGCGCACAGTCCCACGGCGCTACCGCTCGCCAAGCCTTTATCGGTGGTCGTCCGCTGGCTTTCTTACCGCTCACTGTCAATGGAGATGATCGCTTCTGTTCCATTGTATGGTCTACAACGCCTGAGCATGCCAGTGAACTCACCGCTTACTCTGCTGAGGCACTGGGGAAGGCGCTTGGCGAGGCTTTTGACCATCGCCTGGGCGATGTCATGCCCGTGGATAGCGCCTATCGGTTTCCGCTGGTGCAACGCCACGCCCAGCATTATGTGCAGCCCAACTTTGCTCTAGTAGGCGATGCCGCCCATAGCATTCATCCGCTGGCCGGGCAGGGCGTTAATTTGGGATTAATGGACGCGGCGGTATTAGCCGAAGAGGTGGTGGCGGCATGGCACCGGGGTGCCCCTTGGGGTAGCTTGGCCACGCTGAGTCGCTATGAGCGCCGTCGGCGCTTGGATAACACGGCCATGCTGGGCTTAATGAAAGGCTTTAAGGTACTGTTTGGCAGCCATCAGCCAGTGTTTACGCTGGCGCGCAACCTGGGGATGAGTGGCATGAACCAGCTCGTGCCGCTTAAGCGTGTGGTGATGCGGCAGGCGACCGGAGAGCGGGGCCGCCTGCCGGCGTCGTGCCGCTAGCTAGTCGCGGCGGCGATCCACCACGTTCAGCGCTTTCAGCAGGTTAAGGGCTTCGCTGAGCTGGTAGTCGTCGCGCAGCCGCTGAGACATGGCGGCACGCTCGGGTGGCATGTCGCTTTGGCTACCGAGGTGTCCGTCCAGGTCCGCCTCACGAATGGCGCGTCGTGCCTCCGCCACTTCCAGGCGGCCACGTACCACCTCGACATCCGGCTCGATGCCTTGCGCCTGAATCGAGCGGCCATTCGGGGTGTAGTAAAGGGCGGTAGTGAGCTTCAAACCTTCGCCGTTGCCCAACGGCATGATCTGCTGTACCGAGCCCTTACCAAAGCTTTCAGTGCCCATGATGACGCCCCGGCGCTGGTCTTGCAGAGCGCCTGCGACAATTTCAGCCGCTGATGCGCTGCCGCTGTTGATTAGCACCACGAGCGGTATGTCGCCCGCCGGCGTATCCGGAGAGGCAGAAAACGACATTTCGGTATCCGAGAGTCGCCCTTCGGTATACACAATCAGCCCTTCATCCAGAAAGAGGTCCGTCACTCCGACCGCCGCCTGAAGAACGCCACCAGGGTTATTACGCAGATCCAGAATTAAACCTTCCAGCGGCTGATCGCGCATCATGCGCTCAATGGCTTGGCGCGCCTGTTCGGGAGTACGTGACTGAAACTGGCTGATACGCAGGTAGCCGTAGCCTGGCTCCAGCGTTTCATGTTTGACACTCTCACTGCGGATCACTTCGCGGGTGAGCGTGAACTCGCGGGGCGACTCTTCACCTGAGCGCAAAATAGTTAAACGCAGTGGCGTGCCGGGTTCGCCGCGCATTAAGTTGACGGCTTCCTGCAGCGATAGGCTATCGGTGGGGGTGCCATCGATGGCGACGATAATATCCTGAGACAGCAGGCCGGCCCGTGAAGCGGGCGTGTCATCAATGGGCGTGACGACCATCAGTTGGCCATTCTGGGTGCCCACTTCAATGCCGATACCGCCAAACTCGCCTTGGGCAGACTCTCGCAGGCTCTGATACTCCTCCTCGTCTAAATAGGCCGAGTGAGGGTCTAGCTCGTTGAGCATGCCGCGCATGGCATTGCGCAGTAAGGTGCGGTCATCCACTTCTTCTACATAGCCGCGTTTGATGCGCTCGAATACTTCCGCGAAGGTTTGTATCTCTTCTAGTGGCAGGTCGTCGGCAACGCTGTTCGCCGGTTGGGCTGCCAAGGGTAGCGGAGCAGCCAGCAGCGCGAGCGGAAGCAGGGTAGCCAAGAAGCGCTTGGCAGGGGCCGATACCTCGGTAACAGATAGCGTCATGCGGACTCCGCTAGGCGAAAGGCAGCGCCAGCCGCGCTGCTCAGGTTGAGACGTTCATCATAAAGCCACTATCACCAGCTTATCCCGTCAACGGCGCGCAATCCAACGTTGCGGATTAATTGGTTCGCCGCTGTGGCGCACCTCAAAGTAAAGCGAGGGGCTGGCTTGGCCGCCGCTACTGCCTACACGGCCAATTTCATCGCCACGGCTCACTTGCTGCCCCGGGCGGGCGCTGAACTGCTGCAAGTGGGCGTAGAGCGTCATGATCTGATCGCCATGGTCGATGATCAATAAGTTACCGAACCCTCGCATCCAGTCGGCAAACACCACACGGCCTGAATGAACCGCCGTGACTGCCGTGCCTTCGCTGGCCTGAATCACGATGCCGTTGTAGTGAACCCCGTTCCGCCGCTGAAAGCTGGCGGTGATGCTGCCTTGCACGGGCCAAGGCAAATCGCCTTGGGTGCGGGTAATGTGCGTGGTAGGTGTGGGCTCTGCCAGGCGCGCCAGTTCGGCCTGAATCGCGCGGAGCTGTTGCTCGGCCTGTTCGCGGCTCTGGCTGAGATCGGCCAGGCGGTCGGCTTCGCTCTCGTAACGATCATCCAGCGTGGTCACGACGCTGCGCCGCTCCTCGGTACGGCGGGCCAGCAGCGCGCTTTGCGCTTCCAGTTCGTCCGCCAGGGCATCCAGCCGGGTCTGGCGCTCGGCCAGCGCCTGCTCGGTATCCACAAGCGCGGTATCCAGACGGGCGATATCGGTCAAGCGCTGCTGGCGCGCCTGTGTTAGCCGGTTTAAGTAGGCCTGCATGCGGTCAAGTTCAGCGGGATCGCTTTGGTTGAGCAGCAACTTCAGCTGGGGCGTTGGCCCCAGCCGGTAAAGCGCGGCAAGCTGCTGACCTAGCGCGGCGTACTGGGCATCGCGTTCACCCTCTAAGCGTTCGCGGTGCTGGCGTAGCTGGGTGGTTTCATCGGCGAGCTGGCGTCGCTCGGCCTGTAGCTGGTCCAGCCGCTGGTGGGTCTGGGCCAGCTCTGTTTCCACCTCGCGTAGCTCGTGCTGGGCGCTGTTCCGCGCTTGGTCCGTGGCGCTCAGCCGCTTGGCCATGGCATCAATTTCTTGGCCGATGGCGTCAAGTTGCTCTCTGGCAGCCTGTTCGTCCTGTTGTGCCATCGCCGTTGATGAATAGCCCAGCGTTAGCAAGGCCGTCGCTAATAAGGCCGTTCGAGCTAGCCGTTGCCACATGGGCATTACTCGAAGCGCAGCAGCGGAGTTCCGGTCATCGCCTCAGGCTGTGGCTGATTCATCATGGTCAGCAGCGTGGGGGCAAGGTCACACAGGCGGCCATCTTCGAGCTGGGCGGCGCGCTCACCAACGTATACTAGCGGCACCACAAAGGTGGTGTGGGCAGTTTGCGGTGCACCGGTTTCCGGGTGAACCATCTGCTCGGCATTGCCGTGGTCGGCAGTGATCAGGCAGGCACCGCCCGCGCGCTCAATCGCTTCCACCACGCGGCCAACGCAAATATCGACGGTCTCAATCGCTTTCACGGCGGCGTCGAAATCCCCAGTGTGGCCTACCATGTCGCCATTGGCGTAGTTGCACACCATGAGATCGAAACGGCCGCTATCAATGGCTTCTACAAGCTTATCGGTAATCTCATAGGCGCTCATTTCCGGCTTTTCGTCGTAGGTTTTCACATCACGAGGCGACGGCACCAGGATGCGCTCTTCACCTTCGTACTCAGCTTCGTTACCGCCGGAGAAGAAGAACGTCACGTGGGGGTACTTCTCTGTTTCGGCAATCCGCAGTTGGGTGAGGCCGCGCTTAGCGACCACTTCGCCTAGGGTGTCGGTTAAGTCGGTAGGCGGAAACGCGGCTGGCGCGGCGATGTCCGCTGAGTATTGCGTCATCATGACCAAGCCATCACCGGCAAGCGTTGGGCGCGCACGGCGCTCAAAGCCGGTGAACTCTGCATCGGTGAAGGCGCGGGTCAGCTCGCGGGCGCGGTCGGAGCGGAAGTTTAGGAATATCGCTGCGTCGCCATCTTGTAATGTAATGGCGTTACCGTTAACCGGCACGCTGGTCGCCGCCACAAATTCGTCGGTTTCACCGCGCTGGTAGGCGTCGCGTAGTCCGCTTTCCGCGCTGGTGGCGGTGTAATCGGCGTGGCCGTCGGTGAGCAGGCGGTAGGCTTGCTCAACGCGCTCCCAGCGGTTGTCGCGGTCCATGGCGAAGAATCGGCCAATGATGGAAGCCACAAAACCGTTATCGGCACCGACCAGTTCTGAAAGGCGGGCGTTGGCGCGCTCGATAGACGCCAGTGCGCTTTGCGGCGGCATATCCCGCCCATCTAGAAAGGCATGCACGTAGATGCGCTGGGCACCGCGCCGCGCTGCCAGCTCGGCCATGGCGATAAAGTGGTCTTCGTGGCTGTGGACACCGCCTGGAGAGAGCAGGCCCAGCAGATGCACGGCACGGCCATTGGCGACTGCTGCGTCGATGGGCTTGGTGAGCACCTCGTTGGTATCCAGGTCGCCATCTTCAATGGCTTTGGTGATGCGCGTGAAGTCTTGGTAAACGATACGCCCGGCACCCAGGTTCATATGGCCGACTTCGGAGTTGCCCATCTGGCCGTCGGGTAGCCCCACATGACGGCCATCGGTATGCACGAAGGCGTGAGGGCGGTTAGCCCACAGTGCGTCCATCACTGGGGTATTGGCCGCAGCGACAGCGTTGTGGGCGTTGTCGGGGTTGTGGCCGTAGCCGTCTAGGATAATCAGCGCAACGGGGCGCGGTGCAGGTGTTGTCATTGAAAATTCCCTCGTATTTGAGTCAGCCAAGCGACATGAGGTGCAGTTTGAAACGCTGGTGAGGGCGGCTCAGCCAGTTTTCAGACAACACCTGATAATCGGGGTCGCGACAGGCGCGCGCTTGGGGCATCATAACGCAGGCAGCCGTCGGGCGTCATGGCCTGCGCGGTATGCCCTGTGACGTGTATACTTGTCGCGTTTCTGAGGGCGGTTAGGCCGCTTTTTTCTGCATAGACCAAGAGATTGTGTTCGCGATGATCGATCAGCTGTTCGAATTCGTAATGAACCACCCCCTCCTCGTGGGGGCATTTTTGCTGGTGCTCATAGCGTGGATTGTTTATGAAACGCGTAGCGCCTCCTCGAATGCGGTGTCCTCTACCCAGGCCACTCAGCTCATCAACCGCGAAGACGCGGTGGTGCTGGACATTCGTGAGAGCAAAGACTTCAAAGCCGGACATATCGCTGGCGCTCGCAACATTCCCCAAAGCAGCCTTGATAGCCGCATGAACGAGCTGGATAAAGTGAAAGCCCAGCCGATCATTGTGGTCTGCAAGCATGGCCAAAGTTCGGGCGCTGCCCAGGCAAAGCTGGAAAAAGCGGGCTTTGAACGGGCGATGAAGCTGCGCGGCGGCATGATGCAGTGGCAGGCCGATGGTCTTCCCGTAGTGAAGAAGTAAACGACGAAAGCGGCCTCTGGGCCGCACGCTTTTTTATTGAATGAATAACGAGGAGTCTCCCATGGCGGAAGATAACAACACCCCGCAGGCAGGTGCCGCAGAAGGCGAAAAGCCCCAGCTGAAATTCTCTTTACAGCGTATTTACGTGAAAGACATTTCCTTTGAAGCGCCGAACTCTCCTTCTGTGTTCAAGCAGGCGTTCAAGCCGAAGGTGAATCTGGACCTGAACACCACCAGCCAGAAAGTGGCCGACGACCAGTATGAAGTGGTCGTCAAAGTGACCGCGCAGGTCAACGACAGCGAAACTGGCACCACCTCGTTTTTGGCAGAAGTCGAGCAGGCGGGCCTGTTCCGTATTTCCGGCATCGAAGGCGCACAGCTTGAGCAAACGCTGGGTGCGTTCTGCCCTAACCTGCTGTTCCCGTACGCCCGTGAGTGTGTTGACAACCTGGTCAACCGTGGAGGTTTCCCGCCGCTGATGCTGGCGCCGGTCAACTTCGAAGCCATGTACGCCCAGCGCAAGCAGCGCGAAGCGCAGCAGGCAAGCCAAGCGGCTGAGAACACGCACTAAGCTATGTCGGGTTCGCTAAACGCCGCTGGTTGGATCGCGCTACACGGCAAAATGCCGCGTCTCTATGTGCCTGCTGAGCTGTCAGCGGGCGCTACCTTAACGCTACCTGAGGGCCCTGCTAAGCACGTTACCCGCGTGCTGCGCATGGGCGAAGGCGCGCCGCTGATCTTGTTTGATGGCGCAGGCCAAGAGGCGGGTGTTCGGCTGGCGGAGGTGGGGCGTAAGCACACCACTGTTACTGTTGAGGCGGTGTGGTCAGGCAGTGGCGAGTCGCCGCTGGCGGTGCATCTTGGGCAAGCGATTTCCAAGGGCGACCGCATGGATTACGCCATTCAAAAAGCCGTTGAGCTTGGTGTGGCGGCGATTACCCCGCTGTATACCGAGCGGGGCGATGTGCGTTTGAAAGGCGACCGCGAAGAGAAAAAGCTGGCGCACTGGCAGGCCGTGGCGGCCAGTGCCTGCGAACAGAGCGGCCGGGCAGTGGTGCCGCCTGTTCACCCTCCGCAGGCGTTAGGTGAGTGGCTGGCCGAGCGCCAAGAGCCGCTGCGCTTGATGCTGCACTTAGCGACAGGTAACGGCTTTGCTCAGCCAGAGCGTCCCGCGTCCGCCGCACTGTTGATTGGCCCAGAGGGCGGCTTAAGCGATACGGATATTCAGGCCGCTATCGCCAGCCACTTTACGCCACTGACGCTGGGGCCACGGGTGCTACGCACCGAAACGGCTCCTGTGGTCGCGCTCACGCTGCTGCAGCACCACTTCGGCGATTTGTAAGCGCTTACTATCAAACCGCTGCCGTGTTTGTTGCGGCGGCGGTTTTTTTGTACCCAGCGCTGGCGTCATTCGACGCCGCTTTGCCTTGCCTAGGCAAGGTACCATAATGAAGATCTACTTCTTGTAAGGACGGCACCCATGGTCCGTGAGTCACACTCCACCCCCCGATCCGCCAGCGATGCGACTGCCCAGCTGGGAGAAGTCGCTTACTTGACCGTGACGGCAGTGAACAGTACGGGCGCCTTTCTGCGTTGGGGCCAGCCCAAGGACGTGCTGCTGCCCTATAGCGAACAGCGTTTTCGCCCCGACCCCGGCAAACGAGTACTGGTGATGCTGTATAGCGATGACCAGGGGCGGCCGGTCGCTACCATGCGTCTTGACCGTTTTTTGACGGACGATGCCTGGGCGCTAGAGAAGGGCGACGAAGTCGATGTGGTGGTGGCCGACCGCACGGACTTAGGCATGAAAGTAGTGGTCAATCACCGCTACTGGGGGCTGATCTATCAGGATGATATTACCCAACCTCTGCGCCGTGGGCAGTCGCTGAAAGGCTTCGTGAAACAGCGCCGCGAGGATGGCCGAGTGGATATTTCACTGCTACCGCCCGGTGCGGCCCGCCTGGATGTGGTGGGTGATAAAGTGCTGAAAGCGCTGCGTGAGAGCGGCGGCTATCTGCCGCTGGGTGATAAAAGCTCGGCGCACGATATCAAAACCCGCTTGGGAGTTAGCAAGAGCGCTTTTAAGCAGGCGATTGGCCGTCTCTATAAACAGCAGTTGATCACCCTGGCGCCGGATGCGATCCGCCTAGTGCCCGGTGCGCTCTCCGATACGTCGGATCAATAGCCGCGGTTGGAGCCGTGCCTGCAGTGCGGCATACTGATGACTTATTGATCCTGCATGGACTGTATTTCGATGAGCCAATCAACGTTGCATCTCGGTGTGGTGATGGATCCCATCAGCGACATCGCGTACAAGAAAGACACCACCTTAGCCATGCTGTGGGCCGCTCAAGAGCGCGGCTATACGCTGCACTACATGGAGCAGGACGACCTGTTCTTACAGGCGGGCAAAGCCTACGCGCGGATGCGTCCACTCACCGTGTACCGTAACCCAGAGCACTGGTACGACCTAGGCGAGGCGACTCAGCGTCCGTTGGCCGAGCTGGATGTTGTACTGATGCGGAAAGACCCGCCGGTGGATGCGGAGTTTATTAACGCGGTGCATCTACTGGGCTTTGCCGAGCGCGAGGGCGTGCTGGTGGTTAACCCCACTGCTGCGCTGTTGCAGTGTAATGAGAAGCTATTTGCCCAGCAGTTTCCCCAGTGCTGCGCGCCGACGGTTGTGGCGAGCCGTGATGATGTACTGCGCGCCTTTCATGCCGAGCACGGCGATGTGATTTTCAAGCCACTCGACGGCATGGGTGGCACGGGCATTTTTCATATCGGCCCCGATGGCCGCAATATTGGCGCGGTGATTGAGCAACTGACGCTGCGTGGCCAGCGCCAAATCATGGCTCAGCGCTACCTGCCGGAAATCAAGGATGGCGATACGCGGATTCTTTTGGTCGATGGCGAGCCGGTGCCGTTTGGCCTAGCGCGAATCCCTTCGGCGGGCGAAACCCGCGGCAATCTAGCCGCAGGCGGTCGCGGTGTGAGCCGCGAACTAACCGAGCGCGACCACTGGTTGATCCAGCAGGTGCAGCCAATGATTCGCGAGAAAGGCCTGATGTTTGTCGGCCTGGATGTCATCGGTGATTACATTACCGAGATCAACGTCACAAGCCCCACCTGTGTCCGTGAGATCGACGATCAACGCGGCACCGATATTTCCGGAATGCTGTTAGACGCTATCGAACGTCGCTTGGCCTAATCGGTGAACGTTCTATTCGCCAAATGACGTAAGGCTTGCCGAGTTATCGGCAAGCCGTAGGAGACGCATGCAAAGCTTAAAACACCACTTTTTGATGGCGCTGCCCCACATGGAAGACCCTAATTTCACGGGCAGCCTGATTTATTTATGTGACCATGACCACAATGGCTGTATGGGCGTGATTGCCAACCGCCCGCTGGAAATTACCCTGGATGCGCTGTTTGAGCAGCTCTCACTCGGCGGCGACGACAGCCCCCACCGCAATGCGCCGGTCTACTACGGCGGCCCCATGCATAAAGATCGCGGCTTTATTCTTCACGTTGGCGACAGCCAGGCGTGGGACTCCAGCGTCCAGGTGGAAGATGGCATTGCGCTCACTACCTCCATGGATATTCTCCAAGCGCTGGCGGATGGCACTGGCCCCGAACACTTTCTGGTGTGCTTAGGCTGCGCAGGCTGGGAAGTGGGTCAGTTAGAGGATGAGCTGAAAGAGAACGCCTGGCTAACGGTAGAGGGCCAAAGCAACGTGCTGTTTGATACGCCTCCAGCCGAGCGTCTTACGGCCGCTGCCGGTATTCTCGGGATTGATTTAAACCTAATGACGCGCAACGCAGGGCATGCATAAGCGTGCGGTTGGATGAGGCGTAAGTGGGATGGCAGATAACGGGCAGCGCCTGATCTTGGCGTTTGATTTTGGAACGCGGCGCATTGGCGTCGCCGTGGGTAACGAGCTGCTGCACAGTGCGCGGGAGCTGACGCCGCTGCCCGCGCGTGACGGCATTCCTGACTGGAACGTGGTCACACGCCTTATTGAAGAGTGGCAGCCAGATCTGTTCGTCGTCGGCTTGCCGCTCAATATGGATGGAACTGAGTCGCTTATGAGTACCCGGGCGCGTAAGTTCGGCAATCGCCTGCATGGCCGCTACGGCAAACCCTGTGAGATGGTCGATGAGCGTGGCTCGACTCAAGAAGCCAAGCGGATTGCCCACACGGCGGGCCACCGAGGTAACTACCGAGAAGAGAGCGTAGACGGTATTGCCGCGGTGTTAATTTTGGAAGGTTGGTTCGCCCACCAGGAAGGCCTTCCCGGCGGACGGAGCGCTTACTAATCCACCGCCGTATTAACGGTCCAGGGTGCCAGTTTGGGAAGGCACGAACCAGCGGACCGGGCGCAGGTCTTTCTCAATCAGGTCATCCACTTTTAGCAGCGTGGCAAAAATCGCCATCCGCATGGGGATACCATTATCGGTTTGGCGGAAAATCGCCAGCCGCGGATCGCCGTTCAAATCGACGTTCAAATCATTAGCGCCTGGGCGGCTATCTCGGGGAAGCGGGTGCATCACGATCGTGCTTTGGCTACAGCGCTGGTCAAGAAAATCACGGTTGACCATAAAGTCGTCAGAAAGCCCCTGGAAACTCTCGTTCATTTCATCCGTAAAGCGCTCTTTCTGAATGCGGGTGGTGTACACCACATCCAAATCGGCAAAGTCACTGGCCAGTGAGTCGCGTTGCTCAATGCGATGCCCGCGAGAAGCCACTAGATCAATTAAGTAAGAAGGCATCTCCAGCCCTGGTGGCGACACCAGCGTAATACGCAGCGGGTCATAGAGTGACAGCAGCTTAATCAGCGAATGCACCGTGCGACCGTATTTCAAATCACCGGTCAGCAGAATATGCGCCCCGCTTAAGCGTTTGCCTAATCGCTGAAACTCCTTATCAATCGTATAAAGGTCCAGCAGGGCTTGGCTTGGGTGCTCGCCTGGGCCATCGCCACCATTAATGACGGGCACATGGGTGGCGGCGGCGAATTCGGCTACCGAACCTTGGTCTGGGTGACGCATCACAATCGCATCGCAGTAGCCGCTCATTACACGGCTGGTGTCGTAAAGCGACTCGCCCTTGGCCATGGACGAGAAGGTAAAGCCTGTGGTGTCGCACACGCTTCCCCCCAGCCGGCAGAACGCGGCATTAAAGCTCACCCGTGTGCGAGTGCTCGCTTCAAAAAACAGGTTGCCCAACACTGCACCTTCCAACACCCGCGTGACTTGGCGGCGGCTAGCAATCGGCTCCATGCGTGCCGCCACGCGTAACAAGTGATCAACGCTCTCGCGGCTTAATGAATCGACAGTTAATAGGTGCTGGCTCATCATGGACCTCATCTTTAGTGGGCGTGGGTGAAGGTGGCAGTTATATAAAGTGCTAAGTGTAACCGCCAAACTAGACGTGCCGAAGCGGTTTCCATTGCTCTATAGAAGAGGGCAGATAAGGAGGCAGAGACTTTTTTCGACTATTTGATAATTAGCTCTTGCCAACCCGGCCGCGAATCCGTAAAGTACGCATCCGCTGCCGGGGACGCCAAGCGTTACCAGCGGTGAAGGAGGTTGAAAAACCTCTGGTTTGTCAGGAAGTTAGAGCCGTCTTGTTGTTGTTTAGATCACTCGCTTCACTCGCTAAAACAGCGGTTGACAAACACCAGGAAATGCGTAGAATACGCCTTCCTCGCTGAGGCAACACGGTTCAGGTCATCGAGCCAGTACAGCACAGCGAACTTAAGAAAGTTGCTCTTTAACAATTTGATCAGGTAATTCATGTGGGCGCTTGCCGGTGAGGGTGATAAATCACCAATTATCAAGGCAAGCGCACAAGAAAGATGTTCACATCTTTCGAATTCGTTTGAACCTTGAGCCAAGTTTGATCCGCTTTTGTCGCTTTCGAGTGACACGTAAGGATCACAATGATTTTAAACTGAAGAGTTTGATCATGGCTCAGATTGAACGCTGGCGGCAGGCCTAACACATGCAAGTCGAGCGGTAACAGATCCAGCTTGCTGGATGCTGACGAGCGGCGGACGGGTGAGTAATGCATAGGAATCTGCCCGATAGTGGGGGATAACCTGGGGAAACCCAGGCTAATACCGCATACGTCCTACGGGAGAAAGGGGGCTCCGGCTCCCGCTATGGGATGAGCCCTATG
>NZ_LVIA01000034.1:0-23141 GCF_001596805.1 Halomonas sp. KX33721
GTACTTCTTCTAGTGCGAGGATGGATAGCGAGGGGCGCGAGAGCGCCCCTAGTCCGGCCTCGATTGTTGCTCAATATACTGTTTGACCATGCTCAGGGGGGCGCCTCCGACACTTCCCGCAAAGTAGCTTGGACTCCACAGCGAGTTCTTCCGGTAGGCGGGCTGCACCAGTTCAGGGTGTAGTAACTTCATCCGCCGGCTGGATACCCCCTTCAAACTATTCACCAGCCTGGATACCGCCACTTTGGGTGGAAAGTTGACAAGCAAATGGACGTGATCGGTTTCACCGTTGAACTCCTGTAGCTCCGCCTCGAAGTCCCGACACACTCGGTCGAAAAGCAATTCGAGGGAGTTGAGATGCGCGCCGGTGAACACCTTGCCCCGATACCTGGTGACAAAGACCAAATGGGCATGGAGTTTAAAAACGCAGTGTCTTCCTGTTCTGATAGCTTGTTTGGTTTCCATAGACCAAGTATATTCGAAGCCATGAAGCAGACCAAGACCCTCAAGGTTCGAGTGAAGGACAAACACGCCGCCGAGCTTAACCGCATGGCCCGCAGCGTGAATTTTGTTTGGAACTACCTCAACGAACTGTCTTCCCGAGCCATTCGGGAGAAAGGTCTGTTTCTGTCTGCCTACGACATGCACCCCTATACCAAGGGTGCTGGCAAGGACCTCGGCCTGCACAGCCAAACGCTGCAATGCATCGCTGCTGAATACGTTGCCCGCCGCAAGCAGTTCAAAAAGCCCCGCCTGAATTGGCGCAAGTCCGGCGGTGTACGCCGCTCACTTGGCTGGATTCCGGTCAATACCGGCGCGGCCAAGTGGAAGAACGGGCAGGTATTTCACAACGGCACCTACTTCAAGGTGTGGGATAGCTACGGCCTGTCGACATACAAGTTCCGTGCCGGCAGTTTCAACGAAGATAGCCGGGGCCGGTGGTATTTCAATGTTGCGGTCGAGGTGGACGTTCAACCGACGCTTGGGCAGGGTGCCGTTGGCATCGACCTTGGGCTCAAGGATGTGGCCACCTGTAGCGATGGAGGAAGGCTGGAAAACAGCCGCTTCTACCGCCGGATGGAAGACCAGTTGGCGACAGCCCAACGTGCCCGCAACAAGCGGCGAGTAAAAGCTATTCACGCCAAGATCAAGAACCGTCGCCAGGACGCGCAGCACAAGTTTTCCCGGAAACTCGTCAAACAGTACGGCGAAATCGTCGTGGGCGATGTTTCCTCAACCAAGCTCGCGAAGACCAAGATGGCCAAAAGCGTCTACGACGCTGGCTGGTCACAACTGAAAACGATGCTGGAATATAAATGCGCTCACGCAGGCATCGTCTTCAAGGTCGTTCGCGAAACCAACACCACCCGCGCCTGTTCATCGTGCGGCTCGCTTAGCGGGCCGCAGGGCGTCAACGGGTTGCGAGTAAGGGTCTGGGAGTGCGTTGAGTGTGGTGTACTCCACGACCGGGACGTGAATGCGGCCCGGAATATCCTCAGTCTCGGGGCAGGACGTTGCCCTCAAGAAGTTGGAATCCCCGTCTTTTAGGCGGGGAGGACGTCAATCTGCTCATCACTGCGGGTGCTCTAGCGGGCTGCAACACCATTGCAGGGGCAGGACAAGACGTTGAAGAGGGCGGCCAAGCAGTACAGGACGCCGCGAGTTAAGGTTCGGTCTAACGGTTTATTGTGCAATGTGCGGGCTAGGCAGCAATGCCTGGCCCGCACTGCTATCGAGGCAGGGATTTGTGGAGGGAGGTAAATAATGACGCCAGGAAAGCTTTGGATGACCACCACTCAGCGCCATATAAAAGGTCTGGGCAGTGCGCTGGCCGTGATGCTGTTAGCTGGGTGTAGCAGCGCGCCCAATGAGTCCGCCGCGCCTAAGCCGCCGACGGTCGATCAAACCGCGCCGACTAGCCAAACATGCGATGCCAGCGCCGTGCAGTATGCCATTGGTGCGCCCTTTGATGAGGCCAACTTGGCGACGCTAGAAGAGCAGAGCGGCGCTCGTCAGGTGCGTGTGCTGCGCCCCGGCACGGCCGCGACCATGGATTTCCGTGACGACCGGCTCAATATTCATCTGGAAAGCAACGACATGATTGAGGCGCTGCGCTGCGGCTAACGCAAAATCAGCCATACGCAGGCGGCGCTTACGCGTGCGCTGTCCATTGTGCGCGCGAGCCTAGAGCAGACGCCCCTGGCGACCGCAACGGTCTAGCTAGTCGTAGCGGTCTTTCCAGCCTTGGTGGCGTACCTGCTCTTTAAGCATTTCGAGTACGTCGTAAAGCACTTGCTCGGTCACTTTGGCGCTGGAGTCGTCGACGGTTAGCCAGCTGTCAAAGCCATTTTCAGCCGTGCGCTCCACGAGCTGGCGGAAGGCGGGGGAGTGCATGCCCTGGGCCATTTCATCCACCAAACGCTGGGCCACGTTGCTAATGGATGCCTGCATCGCACTGGACGCGGTTTGCCCCATGGGTAAACGGTGCAGCCGTCGAATTTCCGGGCTCTCCCGCAGCGTGCGGCTCACCAGGTCATCGATGGCCGCCATAATGGCGGGGCGATTTTGCTGATAGGCTCGGCCTGCCGTGGCCTCTAAGCGCTCGGCAATTTCATGGATCAGCTGGGTTTTACGCGGCATGATCACCCGCTCGATGACGCGTTCGGTGAGCGAGTCGCTGGACATGATCTGCTCCTGAGCATTGCCTAGCAAACGCAGCGCTATACGGTCTGAGAGCTCCTCCAGCAAAATATCGTAATACTTGGTAAAAAATCGATAGACCGACCAACGGGTCACATCGACCAAGCGCAGTCGATGTAACCGGTGTAGGAGCGAAATGACGCGTAAGGCACGTAGCCAACGAAACCCACTGAGTGGGATGCAGCCCAGCACGTCGTACCAGTGTACGAAGGGATAGAAAAACCAGCGGTGATAGCGCCGCTCGGCAATCGCGACGGCCCAGCCTAGCAGCACATCGGCAATAAAGAAGCTGACAAAGACCAAATCAATGGCAATAAATCGGCTGTGAATCGCCGTATCGTAAAAACGGTGAAAACCAGGCGCGATAGCGGCAATCGCTTGGTTGATCGGGCCAATCAGAAACAGTGAGTCAAACAGCAGCAGGCTAAGGTTAATAATAACGGCGGCGAGGATCAGCAGATCCCAGCCGATGTGCGCATACTCAACGGCCTTGGGAAGGCGGGGATAGCGCTGCCTGATGGGCATGATGACTCCTTGTCGTTGAAAGTAGAGCAGCGCTTAGCGCTGCTGGTGATGCTGCTGGGTCAGCTCCTCTTCACGCTCTGCCTGTTTGCGTAGCTTCTTGCGCAGCGCGGCTTTTTCGAAGCGCAGCTTCTGCAGCGGGGTCTCCAGCGCCAGGGGCGGCACCCGGGCAGGTTTGCCGTCGGCGTCCACGGCCACCATGGTGAGGTAACAGCTATTGGTATGGCGAATCAGCTTCTGGCGAATATCCTCGGCCACTACCTTAATGCCAATTTCCATGGAGGAGCGCCCCACGTGATTCACGCTGGCGAGAAACGTCACCAGCTCGCCTACATGGATCGGCTGTTTGAACAGCACCTGATCCACCGAGAGCGTCACCACATAGTGGCCGGAGTAGCGGCTGGCGCAGGCGTAGGCGACTTCATCGAGTTTCTTAAGAATAGCACCGCCGTGCACTTTACCGCTGAAGTTCGCCATATCCGGCGTCATCAAGACCGTCATGGAGAGCTCGTGCTGGCCCGGTAAGGCGCTGTGTTCAAGGCTCTGGTCTGAGGCGTTGGGTACAGCAGAGGCGTCGGACATAAAAGTCACCTTACGATTAAAAATGCCCGCCCCCAGGCGATACCACAGGGGCGGGTGTTGACATCGTGCTTAGCTGCTTAGAACCACACTAAGCCCACGGAAATGATAATACCGGTAATCAACAGCTGGATCAGGCAGAAGCCCATGATGTCCTTAGCTTTCAAGCCGGCAATCGCCAGCACTGGCAGTGCCCAGAACGGCTGCAGCAGGTTAGTCCAGGCATCGCCCCAGGCCACCGCCATGGCCACGCGGGCAATATCGGCACCCAGCGCTTCTGCGGCAGGCAGCATGACCGGTGCCTGTACCGCCCACTGGCCACCACCGGAAGGCACAAACAGGTTCACGATACCGGCGCTGATGAACGACCAGAACGGCAGCGAGTTAGCGGTTGCAAACGAGACCAGCCACTCCGACATGCTCTGGGCCAGGCCCGACTGCACCATGATCGCCATAATGCCCGCATAAAAGGGGAACTGGATGACGATGCCCGCGCCGCCCTTGATGGCTTCGTTCAGGCTGGTAAGCAGGTTGCGCGGTGTGCGGTGCAGCACGATCGCCAGGAACAGGAACATGAAATTCACCACGTTCAGGTTCAGGCTGCCGCCGCGCAGCAGGAAGTGGTCCAGCAAGAACAGCAGGCCAGGTACACCTACCAGCAGGGCCAGCGGCATGCTGTTTTCGAGCTTTTCGGCAGGTCGCGTGATGCGGCCTACGGGCTCTGGCTCGTCGTCTAGCAGTTTGGGATCGACGTACACGCTGTCTTTTTCATCGGGCAGCATCATACGGTTGACCAGCGGTACGGCGATAAAGAGACACACCACAATGGCCAAGTTGAAGAAGGCGAAAATGGTCGAACCCGTGCCAATGACACCGATCTGATCGGCAGAGAAGTGGCCTTCGGTGGCAATCGTCAGCGGCACCGAACCGGCCAAGCCGCCGTGCCACACCACGAAGCCCGAGTAGGCGCTGGCCACCAACAGGCGGTAATCGACCTTGATCAGCCGGGCCAGTTCTTTGGCGAACAGAGCACCGACCACCAGGCCAAAGCCCCAGTTGATCCAGCTAGCGGCTAAAGAGACCAGCGTGACGAGAATAATTGCGCCGCCGGGCGACTTCGCAGTACCGGCAATTTTTTGCAGAATGCGTTTTACCGGTGGCGAACTTGCCAGCATAAAGCCGGTGACCAGCACCAACAGCATCTGCATCGAGAAGGTGAGTAGCCCCCAGAAACCGTCGCCCCACATACGCAGCACGGCCAAGGGTGTTTGGCGCTCCACGGCAATGGCGGCCACAGCGGCAATCAGGGTCAACAATAGAACGAAGATATACGGGTCTGGTAAATAACGCTCGACCAGCTTAACTGCTGGTTTTGATATGAGTTTTAGCATGGAGTGCTCACTTTATTCGTTATTAGGAAGTGCGCGGCTAATATACGGCGGTGCGGCACAATTTTCACCCCTCAACGGCCAATGCGTCGGGTGCTTAACATTGTGTAACTATTCAGCACCGGTTGGCTGAGTCGGGGCTTCTTGCTGCATGAAGGCTGGTACCTCCCCCGCAAACAGTTGCTCCAGTGCGGTATGCGCCGCTACCCCTTGCTTGACGGCGGTCGAGAGAAAGCTACGCATGCGGCAGAAGATCTCAGCACCCTCCCAGGAGCGGAAACAGCCCGAGATTTTCTGCTGGACCTTGGTCATTCGCAGATCGCGCTCCCCCTGGTTGTTGGTGAAGGGAGCGGCAGGGTCGTCGAGGAAGCGCAACACGTCGTCCTCGTACGCCTGGAGGCGTTCCAGGAGGTTGCGCGGCTTGGTGCGCTTGGCCCGGCCTCGCGTTCCAGGTGGCGGTTTCACCGGCGGGGGGCACTCGGTGTCCCCTTTCGCCAGGCAATCTCGATAGCGCTGCCGCCAGGCTCGGGTCTCATCGGCCGAGAGGCAGCCGTCGGCCACCTCCACGGCGCGATGCATCTCCAACAACAGGTCATGCAAGGCCTTGGCCCATGCCTGGCCATCGTTCTCCCAGGCCGCTGTCAGCTCCCGAAGGTGGTGCGCATTACAGAGCGCGTGCCGGCAATCCGGATAGCGGTAGTAGGGCTTCCAGTGATCATGCACCAGCACGCCACGCACGAAGGGCAATACGCCGATGGCGTCCATCGCTTCCTGGCCGCGCTTGGGGTGCGGGGCCAACCAGGTCAGGGCCTCGTTGGAGGCGCTGTGTAGCCAGTAGCGTTTGCCACCGACCTGCATTCCGGTTTCATCGGCATGGACGGTGGCTGCTTCACGTAGCGCCGGGATCACCCACTCGGCGAACGCCTCGGCCCGCTGGTAGGCCTCCTGGTTGAAGGCGAACAGGGTGCCGGTGCTCAGCGACAGGCCGCACTGCGAGGTGAGCAACTCGCGGATACGCGCATAGGGCAACAGCTGATACTGGGAGAGATAGACGACATGCGCCTTGAGGCGAGGGCCATACTGGATGGGGCGAGTCACGCCCTCGGGGAATGGCGCCACGTAGCGTTGCCCCTGATCATCTTCGAGGACCTCAGCCTGATATTCGGTGACCACGGCCTGGATTACGATGTCCTGCACTTGGCGCGTTTCGACGCCGACCGGGCGGTAAGAACGCCCCTTGGGGAGTTGCCGACGATCGACACGGAGCTTGACCACCTCGTCGGGGTCCGTCACCGGCGCCAACGTCTTACCCTCATGCCCTGGCTGTCCGCCGGGGCGCCGCTCGCCTTTGGCGCGCGAGCGGCGCTGGCGATTGGGATCCTGGGACGGTGGCTTGCTGCTGTTGCGGCTACTGGTGGCCAGGCGATCGGCCATGAGCTTGACCAGCAGCATCAGCACATCGATGGCGGCACGCAGCGACGGCGAGACCGTCTGGTCTTCCTTGAGCTGCTGCCGGACCCGCTCCAGGGCCTCGTCGACGTTGATATCGCTGATGGTCATATCACCGCATAGGTGTGCCGAATGATGCTGTGCACTATGCCAGAAAAATCAGCTGGTTGGCGATACCCCATCCGCAGCCACCTGAATAGTTACAACATTGTTACATCACCTTACGTTAGCGCAGTTTGCTCGCCTTGCCCGTTGTGGCGTTCAACGCTGCTGATCAAAGGTGAGAAACGCCGGATGACGGCCGCCAGCGGGTCAGCCGGTAGTGCCGATAATAGCCAATGAGCACGGCCGAGCGGGTGAGCATAAAAAGTGTGAAGGCTAGCCAGAGGCCGTGATTGCCCAGCCCCTGGCATAGCCACCAGCTAGGCAGGTAGACTGCGAGGCCCGCAAAAATGCTGTTGCGCATCTCGCGTACCGCCGTGGTGCCGATAAACACGCCGTCAAGCAGGTAGCTCCAGACGGCAATCAGCGGCATGACCACCATCCACGGCAAATAGCTGGCGGCGGTGACGCGCACGTCGCTCAATCCGGTCAGCATTGCGATCAGTTGATTACCACCCAAGGCAAAAAGCAGCGCCGCCGCAGCGGATGTCCAGAAAGAGAACTGTGCCGTGGCCCGCACCGTGGCGGCAAACTCTCGCCAATCGCGACGCCCGTAAGCGCGCCCTACTAGCGACTCAGCCGCGTGGGCAAAGCCATCCAGCGCGTAGCTGGTCAGCATAATAAATTGCAGCAGCACGGCATTGGCGGCGAGCACGGTATCGCCCTGACGGGCGCCTTGCGCTGTAAAAAACGCCATGGCAAATAGTAGTCCAAGCGTTCGCACAAACAGGTTCGCATTAACACTAAGTAGCGCCGAATAGGCCTGCAGTGCCAATAGGCGCTGGCGTTGAAAGTGGCCTTCAAGATGCCCCAGCTGGCGCAGCACCAAGTAGCCACCGAACAGCAGCGCGCTGTAGTCAGCGAGCACGCTAGCCAGCGCTACGCCGTTACTGGTCATCCCCAGACCCACCACAAACCATAGGTCGAGCACGATATTGACGCTATTGGTCAGCACCAGAATCATCAGCGTGACGCGGGAGTTCTGCTGCCCTAAAAACCACCCCAAAATGGCGTAGTTGGCCAGTACGGCAGGGGCAGACCAGAGGCGAATCTCGGCATACTCGCGGGCCAGCGGCGTGGCCTGTACGCTGCCATCTAGTAGCCATAGGCCAAGCGAGATGAGCGGTGTGCCAAACACGATTAATAGTGTGCCGATGACACCTGCCATGATCAGCGACTGGCCTAGCAAGTTGCGCACGTCACTAGGCGACTCGCGCCCTATGGCCTGGGCGACCAGTCCGGTGGTGCCCATGCGTAAAAAGCCAAAGCCCCAGTAGAGAAAGCTAAATAGCGTTGCGCCAAGGGTCACGCCGGCCAGGTAGCGAGAGTCGGGTAAGTGCCCGACCACGGCGGTATCCACCAAACCGAGTAGCGGTACGGTGATATTGGAGAGAATGATGGGCCAAGCGAGGGTCCAAATACGCATTCAGAGTGACCTTCGCTCGCAAACGTTCAGGCACATCTTAAGTGGGCGAGTTAAGCGGCAGTAATGATGCGATACTTCTCCATCAACTGCTCTTGGGTCTCGGGGCGCTCTGGGTCGAGGGGAATACAGTCCACCGGACACACCTGCTGGCACTGAGGCTCGTCGAAGTGGCCGACGCACTCGGTGCACAGGTTGGGGTTGATCACGTAAATCTCCTCACCGGGAGAAATCGCGTCGTTGGGGCATTCCGGTTCGCAGACGTCGCAGTTAATGCATTCGTCGGTGATCATCAGGGCCATGGGCATACCTCACGAATGGCGTGTCACTCGGGTTTTAGATACCCGAGTGTTTTGCTCAACAATATCGATAGCTAGGTAGTGTAGTGCTTACGCAGCGCCTCTGCGACCTGCGGGTGCACCAGGGGGGAAATATCGCCGCCCAGCTTGGCGATTTCCCGCACGATGGTCGAGGAGATATAGGAGTTTTCCACTGCCGGGGTAAGAAACACGCTCTCAAGCTCAGGATTTTGAGCGCGGTTCATATTGGCCAGCTGCAGCTCGTACTCAAAATCGGAGACCGCTCGCAGGCCGCGCAGAATAATCGTCGCGCCCTGTTCGTGCATCATGCTAGTGAGCAGCGTCGAGAAGCCAATCACGCTGACATTCGGCAGCGATGCGCACACCGACTGGGCCAGCGCAATTCGAGTATCCAAATCCAGGCTTGGGTGTTTGCCGGGGCTGGCTGCCACGGCAATCACCACTTTGTCGAACATCCGCGCGCCGCGCTCAATCAGGTCGAAGTGGCCGTTGGTGATCGGGTCGAACGTGCCAGGATAGACAGCGATCTTTTCGCGATGCGCGCTCATGACGGCGTCCCCTCATCCAGTGAACCAAACGGATTATCGGCGACCAGCGAAACCGCGTGGTCATAGCCGGGAATGTGGATACGGTCTGCGTGAATCTCAAGCTCTGGGCCTTCCAGCACCGCTTCGCCAAACTGGTAGCGGGGGGCGTAGCGCCCGCGATCGGCCTCAGCGAGATAGGCAGCGGCGTTAGCGCGTACCGCTTCGCGGCGACCTTTCCACGCTTCTATCGCGGCGCTGCCGTGGCGCTTGGTGAGTAGACGCTCGGTCACCTCTGGCGAGAGCACCACGCCGGTGGCGTTATTACCGCCAAAGCCTTTGGCGTTGATAAAGGCAGCATCGGCGGTAAATGCTTGAGGAGTCGTGAAAAAGCGCAGCCGCTCGGCGTAGACGTCATCGGCCACCGCATCCAGCGTGGGGATACCCGGCAGCAAACCGTGGGCGAAGCTGCCCAGGGCGCTGGCCAGCTGATCACCTGCCGCTGACCCTTGGGAGTGGCCGATGAACGCTTTAATGGCCACCACCGGCCACTGCTTGATGCCGTTCGCGCGGGCGATTTCATCGAATACGTGGGATTCGGTGGTGCGGTTTTTCGGCGTGCTGGTGCCGTGAGCGTGGAGGAAAGTACGCTCTTTCAGCGCGGTTTCTCCCAGTATGTCTTTAACCAGCGCGGCGGCTTTACCCAGGGTGATGTAGTTGCCGATGCCCGGCGCGGAGATAGAGCGCTTATAGCCGTCGGCATTGACAAACACATCGGGCACCGCGCCGAGAATATCGGCCCCTAGCTCTAGGGCAAGGCTGTCGTCCATCAGCAGCAGGAACTGGCTCGCTTCTGCCATGGTGAACCCGCAGTTGCGGGCAAACGGACGGCAGGCGCGCTGATAATCAGCGTCGGTCAGCAGCTCCAGGGCATCCAGCGCTTTTAGGCTGGCGTCATCGGCCAGCGCGCCCATGGCACGGAAGCCTTCGATAATTTCCGGGGTAATCGGCGCATCGGCGGTGCCCACCATCACCACCCGGCGACGGCCTGCGCGGATATCGTCAATGCCCAGGCGCAGGTTGTAGAGGAAGCTGGCGCAGGCGCCTAGCGCTGCGCCGGTGCCGCCTACGCTGCCGAGTACGTAGGCATTGAGGAAGTCAGAGGGCATCTGTCCATAGCCCAGCGGCATCTGCTTGGAGGTGGCGCGCTGGCCGGTCACCAAGCTTTTCAATAAGCCGCCCCACCCCTGGTCATCGAGCTGGCCAATCGAGTTGCCCGCGTACACAGCGATATGGTCGGGGTTGAGCTGCTGGCGCAGGGTTTCCCAAGAGAGGCCGCTGGCGCCCAAGCAGTCGCTGGCGCCAAACACCGCCATGGAGAGCCCGCGAGGATGGTGCACGCTGCGGTAAAGGCTGGCTGGGTCAAAGCCGCTCGGCAGTTGCGCGGCAGCCCGCACTTTAGGCTCTTGGGCGTCCGGTAGCAGCACGTCGAAGATGCCCGCAGGAATAGTCACCTCGACTTCACGGGTATCGATTTCGCGCACCTGCCACCCATCGGGCAACTGGTCGGGTAGCTGGCGGCGGCGCAGTGTCACGCGCAGCGGCTCTGCCAGCGCCAGATCGGCTCGTCGGTTTGCCGGCAGGCCAGGGGCGAGAAAGCGCGGGTCTTCATTGCGGCGAATCAGCGTGTGGTTAAGCACCTGATCGCGCAGCATCTGGGCAGGGGCGTCAATGGGCTGCCCTGCGCTGTCGTGCCATCCGTTGTCGGAGTGCTCGGCAAGGCGCATAAGCGCTGCCAAGCTTTCCACGGTTTGGCGCTGCTGGTCAGCAGGAAGAGCATCAAGCACGGTGCGGCGGAAGGCCTGATGGCCCGAGGTTCTGCCGGCGGGATTGATGCCGCCCATGCCGACAATCACCGGTAAGTGTGACAAGCCGGGTTCCTCGTGGTGCGGTGGTTTTTAATAACGGTTATTGTCAGACCGTGTCGAAAACCTTAACCGATCTGAGCTTAATAGTGAGCTTACAAAAAGGCTCGGGCGTGATCATAGCACCGGGCGTGCAACGGCGTCATGCCGAGTGCGCGGGAGACTGATAGAATCACGCTTTTTTTAACCCAGGGGATGGCATGCAGCACACCTCACGGCCAGTGATTTCCAATCAGCCAGGTCCGCATCACGATGTGGCGCGCCGAGTAGCGCGCGCGTTAGCGCATCCGCTGCGCAAACCCATTGCTGACCACACGCGCCGAGCGTTTGAGCAGGCCGATGCGTGGCGCCAGCAGCACTCTGCACCGTTGATTCTCGACGCAGGTTGCGGAGTAGGACTATCGACCCGGCGGATAGCCATACAGTTCCCCCACCACAGCGTGATTGGCGTTGACCGAAGTGAGGATCGTCTGGGCCGGGAGCACGGTGAGCTGCCGGAAAACGCCCTGCTGGTGCGTGCCGATCTGGTCGATTTCTGGCGACTGGCCCTGGAAGCAGGCTGGACGCCCGAGCGCCACTACCTGCTGTATCCCAACCCTTATCCTAAATCAGCACACTTGAAAATGCGCTGGCATGGCCATCCGGTTTTCCCCACACTGTTAGCCCTGCGCGGGCGGCTCGAGCTGCGTTCGAACTGGCAGCTCTATGTGGAAGAGTTTGCCCAGGCCGTGGAGGTCGTCACCGGCCAAAAGGCAAGCGTTGCCCCGTTGCACCCTAATGGTGACTATCTCACCCCGTTTGAAGCCAAATATGACCAAAGTGGCCAAACACTTTGGCGTTTGTGCATCGACCTGGAGCGCCCATGACATTTGTTTATTTGATTCTCGCGATTGTGGCAGAGGTGATTGCCACCAGTGCGTTAAAAGCCTCTGTGGGTTTTACTCGGCCACTGCCGAGCCTGCTGGTCGTTGGAGGCTACGGGGTGGCGTTCTATTTATTGAGCTTGGTACTACGTACGCTGCCGGTAGGGATTACCTACGCCATTTGGGCGGGCTTAGGTATTGTCTTGGTCACCCTGGTCGGGATTGTCGTCTTTGGTGAAAAGCCCGACCTGCCTGCGGTGTTTGGCATCAGCCTGATTGTGGCCGGGGTGGTCACTCTGCAGGTCTTCTCTAAAATGAATGTGCATTGAGGTAGCTCAAAGTGACGTGTTTTCGCAACTTCTCCACGCGCTGGCTGCGCAACGGTATCGTCGCGGGGGTAACGACCGCTGCGCTGTGCGCCAGCTCGGTGCTCTGGGCCGACTTCACCCGGCTGAGTCAGTTAGAAGCAAAAGGGTTTTCGGTCAGCGCTGAAGCGCGCCTGTTAGATGCCGATAGCGGTAGTAACCCACTGCTGGGCAGACTTAATCCAGAGCGTCAGCTCTCACCCGCCTCGGTGACAAAAGCCTATATGTCGGCCGCGCTGCTTAATCGTTTCGGCCCCCAGCATCGCTTCACTAGCCAGTTAGTGAGTACCGGCCAAGTGGATAACGGCGTGCTACGCGGTGATTTGGTCTTTGAAGGCGGCGGTGACCCAGGTTTGACGACCGAAGACCTGTGGCGGCTCGTCCAGCGCCTGCAGCTTGCCGGGGTAACGCACGTTGACGGGGCGCTGGTGGTCAGCCAGTGGCGCTTTGGCCCAGTGGAGTGCATCACCACTGATCGCTGCAACGCGCGTACCCGAGTCACCAACGCCTATAGTGCGCCGCTAACCTCGGCAGGCGTCAATTTTGGTACGTGGTGTGTCAATGTGGCGCCTGCGGCAACCCCCGGCGAGCCTGCGCGGGTAGGGCTATGTGATAGCCAGGCGCCGCTGGTGGCCATTGATAATCAGGTGGTAACGCGCCCGGCGAACAGTGGCACGGAGATTAGCGCCGAGCGCATCACCGATGAGCGTGGCGATGTGATGCGTTTGACGGGGCAAATTTCTACTAATGCAGCCGCGCGGGATGTTTACCGTGGTGCCGGAGATGCGGCTGAAAAAACCGCCCAGGTACTGTTAAGCATGCTCAATCAGGCGGGCGTTAGCGTGCGTGACCCGTGGCGGGTAAGCTCAACCCAGCCGCCAAGCAGCGCCCAGCGCCTTGCCGCAGTGGATAGCCAGCCGCTCCAGGAGCTGTTACTGCGCACCATGAACTACTCCAATAACTATATGGCCGACGTGCTGGCGCTGAACTTGGTGGAAACACCCCAAGCGCAGCTGCGTCAGGCAGGGCAGGCCATTGAAACCTATGTGCAGAGCTTGCCTGGGCACGGCCCGGTCACACTGCACAGCGGCAGCGGTTTAACCACCGATAACCGCACCTCGGCGCACGGTGTCAACGTAATGCTGGAGGACATGTTCCGCCAAAGCGCGCTGTTCCCAAGCTTCGTGGCCTCTTTCCAGTCGCCCGCCAACGGCGTGATGCGCTTTATCCGTCGTGGCTCACCTACCTTTCAAAATAACGTCATGCTGAAAACCGGCACGCTCAACCAGCCGTTTGCCGTACGTGCCGCGGCGGGCTATTTCCGCACGGCCCAAGGGCGCTGGGGGGTGTTTAGTGTGTTAGTGAACGGTAGCGGCAGTACCCCCTACCTCAGCTGGCCCGAGGTGCTTGACCCGCTGTCGTTAGATCTAGATGCAATGATTTTAGCTAATTAATTAAACGCTTAGGTGAGGCAACGGGCATGAAGCCACGTCACACGGGGTTAACCCATTTACTGCACTCCACGCGCTACTCCTGGAAAGGCCTGAAGGCGGCGTTTCGTAATGAGTCTGCCTTTCGTCAGGAGTTGGCGATTACTGCCGTGCTGCTGCCATTTGCCTGGTGGATTGGCGAAGGCCCATTAAGCTGGCTGCTGCTGGTCGGCAGTCTGTTTCTCGTGCTGATTGTCGAGCTGCTCAACAGCGCCATCGAAAACGTGGTCGACCGTATCGGCACCGAACACCATGAGCTGTCAGGGCGTGCCAAGGACATCGGCTCGGCCGCGGTGATGCTGTCGCTGATGATGGCGGGGCTGACCTGGGGGCTGTTAGGCTGGGAAAAATGGATGGGCTAGTTGGCCTAGAATGGCGTTGAGAATCATAACAATCGCTTGGCAAAGAGGTGCTTATGCAGACCAATGATGCGTTATTCCCCACGACAACGCTTCCCAAAGCGCTTGCACCTGCTGCCGAACAGGCACAGCAGCGCCTCAGCGAGGCCCTAAGCCAGGCGGATAATATCGCCTCAATGACCAAGCAGCCGCTGCCCTCCAGTAGTTGGGAGGCGCTCGCTCCTGCCCGCCGGGAAGCGCTGGCTCGAGTGGTCACTATCTCCACCTTCGCCCTTGATACGTTGGCGCGCTTTCCCCACTGGCTGGCCGAGCTGGATGCGGCAGGGGAGTTGGATAGCGCGCCCAGCAAAGAAGCGCTGACTCAGTGGTTGGATGATGCTCTGGAGAGCGCCGAGGACGAAGATGCCCTGCACCGGGCGCTGCGCCGTTTTCGTCGAGCGCGCATGCTGGGCATTGTTTGGCGCGATCTAAATCGCCTCGACGGTGCCACCATGTGGGATACCGCCCGATCGGTCTCTTGGCTGGCGGAAGTATGCACCGAAGCGGCGCTTGGCTGGCTGGAGCGTTTTTATGCATCCCGCTGGGGGACACCTGCCGCTCGCAGTGATGGTGAGCCTCAGCGGCTGGTGGTACTGGGAATGGGTAAGTTGGGCGCGGGGGAGCTCAACCTCTCGTCGGATATCGATCTGATTTTTGCCTTCCCTGAAAAGGGCGAGACTGAAGGTGGTCGCAAACCGCTAGAGCATCAAGAGTACTTTACCAAGCTTGGCCAGCGCCTGATCGCCGCCCTGGATGCCATGACGGCGGATGGTTTTGTGTTCCGCGTAGATATGCGCTTGCGCCCGCTGGGCGATGGCGGCCCGCTGGTAGGCAGCTTTTCGATGCTCTCCAGCTACTATCAAGACCAAGGCCGTGAGTGGGAGCGCTACGCCATGCTGAAGGCGCGGCCTGTGGCGGGGGATATCGACGCGGGCCAAGAGCTGCTGGCAAGCCTACGGCCGTTTGTGTATCGCCGCTATCTGGATTTTGGGGCCATTGAGTCGCTGCGCGAGCTGAAGGCAATGATCAATCGCGAAGTGAAACGCAAAGGCATGCAGAGCAACATCAAGCTGGGGCCGGGGGGGCATTCGCGAGGTGGAGTTCGTGGTGCAGGCGTTTCAGCTGATTCGCGGCGGGCGTGATACTGAGCTGCAGGTCACCTCGCTGCAAACAGCGCTCAAGCGCTTGCCCGAGCTTGGGCTGCTGCCTCAAGCCGTGGTGGACGAGCTACTGCCGGATTACGCCTTCCTGCGCGATGTGGAGCACGCCCTTCAAGCGCTGGAAGATCGCCAAACCCAAATGCTGCCCACCGATGATGAGGACCGCGAGCGCGTCGCTTTCGCCATGGGGCACGAGGATTGGCCCGGGCTTATCGCCCAGCTAGATGAGGTCCGCGAGCGGGTGCGCCAGCACTTCGACGCGGTGATCGCCGACCCTGAAGAAGAGGCCGATGAAGAGCAAAGCGACGCCAGCCTCTCCCAGTGGCGGCTATTGTGGCGCGGTGAACTTGAAGAGGATGAGGCTCAGGCCCTTCTCAGCGAAGCGGGCTTTAACGAATCGGAAAAAGCACTCAAACGATTAAAAAGCCTTTATCACTCGCGCGCCGTGCAGAGCATGCAGCGTATTGGTTTTGAGCGCTTGGATGCACTGATGCCGCTGCTACTGGCTGCCGTGGCGCAGAGCGATATGCCGGACACGGCCCTGGCTCGGGTGCAGCCGTTGATCGAGGCGGTGCTACGACGCACCGCCTATCTGGCGCTGCTGCGCGAAAATCCGCAGACCCTTGAGCATTTGATGCGGCTATGTTCGGCGAGCCCTTGGATTGCTGAACAGTTGGCACGCTACCCCATCCTGCTGGATGAGTTGTTAACCCCCGATACGCTCTACACGCCCGCCGATAAATCGCGGCTTGCCGATGAGCTGCGTCAAACGCTCAACCGTTTACCCGAGGACGATGAAGAAGCGCAGCTAGAAGCACTGCGGGTGTTCAAGCATGCGCAGATGCTGCACGTGGCCGCCTCGGATGTGGCGGGTACGCGTCATCTGATGAAAGTAAGCGATTACTTAACCTATATCGCAGAAGTTATTTTAGACGCGGTGCTGGCGATGGCGTGGAAGCATGTCACCCGCAAGCACGGTGCGCCTGCGGGGTGTAACAACCGCGAACCTGCCTTTTTGATTATTGGTTATGGCAAGCTGGGCGGCATTGAGCTGGGCTACGGCTCTGACCTGGATCTGGTGTTCCTGCACGATAACGACGGTAAAGGCAGTACCGACGGCCCTCGGCCTTTGGATACGCCGGTGTTTTTCACTCGCCTGGGCCAGCGCATCATTCATCTGCTGACTGCGGTAACCCCGGCGGGCAGTCTTTATGAAGTGGACATGCGCCTTCGTCCATCAGGGAATGCGGGGCTGCTCGTCACGTCGCTGGACGCGTTTGCCGAGTATCAGCATCAAAATGCCTGGACCTGGGAGCATCAGGCGCTGGTGCGGGCCAGAGTGGTGGCGGGCAGTGAGGCGCTGGCCGATAAGTTTGACGAGCTGCGTGGTTCGATTTTACGCCGCGAGCGCGACCCGCAGGCGCTGCGTGATGATGTGGTGAGCATGCGCCATAAAATGCGTGATCACTTGGGCACGAAAGGCGAGGGCGCCAAATCTGAGCGGGGCGATGGCGAAAATGCCAGCACAGATGCCACGTTTAGCTTGAAGCACGATGCAGGCGGCATGGTGGATATCGAGTTTCTCTGCCAGTACGCCGTGCTCGCGCTCTCCCATCAAACGCCCGCGCTGATCACCTATAGCGATAATATTCGCATTTTGGAAACTCTGGCCGAGAGCGGGCACATCACTCAAGTGGAGGCTGAGCAGCTACGCGAGGCTTACCTGGCCTACCGCAGTCGTACTCACCGCGCGGCGTTGACCGGTGAAAAGGCGTTAGGGCAGGTTAAAGAGTTTGCGGAGCACCGTCAGATAGTGACCGCACTGTGGCAGCGTTTTCTGGAACCTTGATTGGCGGGCAGGGCGTTTTTCAGTAGCATCAGTAAAAAGCTAGCCTGATAACGACTGGCCTAAAACGGCTGCTCCCATATCAATCGTTTTAATCACAGCAGTTCCCATAACAGCAGTTCCAATAAAAACAAGGACGACACAATGCGCACTCCTTTTCCTGTGCGGCCTCGCAGCGAGGTGGCTGGTCAATGATCGGTCAAATTTTAGCCACGCTGCTGCCGGTGTTTTTGATTGCCGGTAGCGGTGCCGCCTACGGACGATTCCGCACTCCCGATATTCGCAGTTTAAACACCCTCAATATGGAGCTGTTTGTTCCACTGCTGGTGTTTGCCGTGCTAGCCGACCGCCAAGCGCCCCTGGCGGAGTACGCCTGGCTCGCCAGCGCTGCTGCGCTGGTGGTGTTGGGGTCAGGGTTAGTGCTGTGGCCGGTGGTGAAGTGGCTTGGGTTAGACAGTAAGGTCTTCCTGCCGCCAATGATGTTCAATAACTCCGGCAATATGGGGGTGCCGCTGCTGGTGCTGGCTTTTGGGCCGGAAGCGCTGCCAGCGGCGGTGGTGGTGTTTATCGTGGAGATGCTGCTGCACTTTTCGGTGGGACTTTACATGCTAGACCCGCGTACTTCGCTGTGGCGGATGCTTAGAATGCCCATCGTGGCAGCCAGTTTGGCAGGGCTGCTGGTTAATGTAGGGGGTGTGCCGCTGCCGGGCTGGCTGCTGGAAGCCATGCATATGCTGGGTGGTGTGTGCATTCCGCTAATGCTATTTGCGCTGGGCGTGCGCCTGCTGGAAATTGACTTTAGCGACTGGCGAACAGGGCTGCTGGGGGCGGTGCTTTGCCCGCTCTCTGGGCTGGTGATTGCGCTGCCGCTCATGTGGCTGCTGCCGCTGAATCCGTTGCAAACAGCCACCTTGTTAGTATTTGCCGCGTTGCCGCCAGCGGTATTGAATTACTTGGTCGCAGAGCAGTACAAGCTCGCCCCTCATAAGGTGGCGTCGTTGGTGTTGATCGGTAACTTGGGAAGTTTGATCGTCATGCCGCTAACGCTGGCGGCGGCCTTCGCCTGGATCCAGCCGCCGCCCTAACGGCGAGGCTCGTCTTTTACTTCGTAGCTACCTTCCAGAGCATCGTGCTGCCTAGATGGCTGATCGCCAGCGTAGCCGCCGCCAATGTCTTGAGCGTGATCGGCACGCATCTGCTCCATACGCTTTTTCATCTTATGGCGCACAAACGGCATCATCGCCCAGCCAATCAGCAGGAAAAATAGCCCCAGCACAACGCCAACAATCATCAGTGCGCCAAACGCTAGCCACGTCAACAGCAGTTTCAAGCTGCCCATTAGCCCATTTGGCTGCGTTTGTGCAGCACGGGCGCGCCACTGGTTAGCAGCTTGCCAAGCGGCATTGCGTTGGTCGCGATTCATCTGTGGCATGAAAGCCTCCATCGTTCGTTTGCCACTATTGGAACATAGCGGAGCGAGCAAGTTCACTGCTTCTTTTTGAGAGTTGAAACTAATATATCAGTTGGTGCTAATTTTTCTGTATTAAGCGCTTAACATGCGATTGCTAGCCTCGGATGTTAGGATTTAATTGAGCGCACTAAAATGAAGAGCCGTGTTTTTATAAATCCACGCATTTATTAACCAGTATTTTCATTAACCAGGGTGGTGCTATGACAAATCATGGAGGGAAGTCGGTGTTTATCGCATCGGCAGTGATTATTTTCGGCTTAGTGATTGTGGGGGCCGCGTTTCCTGTCGCGTTTGGTAATGCTGCTGAGGCCGCCCTCACATCAATTACCGAGCTATTTGGCTGGTTCTATCTCTTCTCTGTATTTGGCTTTGTGGTGTTCCTGATTGGCCTGGCGCTCAGTAAATACGGCAAAGTACGTCTGGGACCCCAGGACAGTACGCCCAGCTACAGCTTTTTCTCATGGATCAGCATGCTATTGGCCGCAGGCTTTGGGGTAGGGCTGGTGTTTTACGGCATGGCAGAGCCCATGACGCACTACATTAACCCGCCTTACGGCGATGTCCCGGCAGAGAGCGAAGCGGCTGCACGCTACGCCATCCAGTACAGCTATTTTAATTGGGGAATTCACCAGTGGGCGGCATTCTCCGTGGTGGGTTTGATTATTGCTTACTTTCAGTTCCGTAAGGGGCAGGCGGGTTTGGTGTCTTCAGTGCTCTCGTCGGTCACGGCCAAGCACCCCCATGTGCGCCCCTACGCTTCCTGGTTAGATGTTTTTGCGGTGGTGGCTACCGTGATGGGGGTGGCGACATCACTAGGGCTTGGCGTATTACAAATGAATGGCGGTCTTAACGCGGTATTTGGCTTGCCGGAGAATGGGTTTTGGCAATTTGTCATTCTATTTGTGATGTTCTGCGCCTACATGGCATCTACTTGGTCTGGTTTGGATAAAGGCATTAAGCGCCTGTCTAACTTAAATATGGCGCTGTGTATCGGTTTGATGCTCTACGTGCTGTTCACCGGCCCGACCATTGCTATTTTGGAAACGATTACGCTAGGCATTGGCGACTATCTGCAGAATTTTATTGGCATGAGCCTGCGCATTTCACCCTATAGCGACAACCAGTGGGCTAGTAGCTGGACCATCTTCTACTGGGCTTGGGTGATTGCCTGGTCGCCCTTTGTGGGCACCTTTGTGGCACGTGTGTCTCGCGGGCGCACTATTAAAGAGTACGTATTTGGGGTGCTCTTTGTGCCGCCGCTTTTGGCGTGCTTGTGGATCGGCGTATTTGGTGGTGCAGCGCTTAACCTGGAGCTGAACGGCACCGATGTAGGCCTGGCTGCGGCCACCGAAGCAAACATCACCGTCGCCCTGTTTGAGATGTTTGATTTGATGCCGTTCTCGGGCGTGCTCTCCGTGTTGGCCATGCTACTAATCTTTATTTTCCTGGTGACCTCAGCAGACTCCGCTTCGTATATTGTGGCGCAGATGACGGATAATGGTTCTATCAATCCACCACTCTATAAACGCGTGGTATGGGGCGTGCTGATCGCGGCGATTTGCCTTACGCTTATCGTGGCGGGTGGCCTTTCCGGCCTGCAGTCAGCGGCCGTGCTGTCAGCGCTGCCGTTTACCTTTATTCTGTATATGATGGTAATTGTGCTGGTACGCGAGCTGCGTGCGGATCGTAAAGCGATGCTGACCCAGCTCTACCGTCGCCACGGTGAGACCCCCGTGGGTGCTGATGCCTTTGAGGCGGAGCAGTTAGGGGAAGAGGAGCGTCTGCGCCGTGCGCCCAACGTGGTCAATCGGCGTATTAATAGCTAAACAACGGCTTCGATAGAGGAAGCACCTATGGAAACTGCGTGCTAATGGCTCGACAGGGACGTCACGGGGCAACGCGAAGGCAGCCAAAAGGGGCTGCCTTCGACCGTTGGTTAGATCGGGTGGTCACCGTTGCGGTAGTCACTGCGATGGTGGTTGGCTTGTCAGCGGTCATTGCCCACTGGTTGCTGTGACGCTGTGACGTAGAGCCGGTGGATGCCCACACGAACGCCCGACTACGCCGGGCGTTCGTGTATCTCAATGCGGTTCCTGCCGCGTCGTTTGGCATGGTAGAGCTGTTGATCTGCTTTGTTGAGCAGGTCATCAGGGCTAAGCGGCTGCTCAGGTGTTGTGGTGGCAATGCCCATGCTAGCCGTTAGGTGCGAATGAGTGCTGGAGTAGGCATGTGGAATAGCCAGTGACAGAATGGCTTGGCGCAGACAGTTGGCAATATTCATCGCCTCATTGGCATCTTTGCCAGGTAGTACACAGATAAACCCGCCTCATTCACGAGGGCTCTGATCGGGCAGTCTGAAGCTGCGTGCCATCGGCATTGCTCGTAAGGATCCGTATTTCCGGCGTGAGCGCCTGCTTCATAATGCCCGAACACTGCGTTTCTTTCGCTGATTAACCTCCAGGAATTAATCTCGACCTTCAAAGCAGCCGTGATCGCCGAACGCCGCTCCGGTCGCTCGCTTTCTGGTGCTGTGGTGGTCTCGTTGGAGCGTCAACTCAACGCGGTCAGCTTTGGCAACCCCTTCAGCAGCGTCGGCCACCACTTGTCGGCGGCGGCGCCGAGGTGAACCGTGATGCGCCGAGCGTGCAGCGACAAGGTGGCGGCGGTCTTGAGCACCTGCTCACGCATCTGGCTCAGACTCCAGCCTTGCCGGGTCTGCCGCTCCAGCAGGCAGCGCAGGCCATGCAGGACCTGGTAGGCGTAGAGGCTGAGCAGCAGGCTCACCTCGTTGCGGGCCATCACGTCCTGAACGGTGGAGGCGCCACGATCGGTCGACGAGAGGTGCACGTCCAGCGCCGACTTCACCTCGCCCATGTGCGCCTCGGCGCTGCCGCGCTTGCGGTAGAGCGCCAGGACCTTCTCCGGCGGCCAGTCGAACTTGCCGAGGTTGGTGACCAGGAAGAAGGCATGCAGCAGCAGGTCATCGGGGCGTTCCTGCACCACCAGCACCACGCGACGCGGTGCCGACCAAGAGCCCGCTTGATACTCCAGATCGTGGCACCACTCGCGAGGCTGCTCGGGTGGCCGGCCGGGTGGCCGCTTCAGGTGCGGTGCCGCCAGCTTCTGCAGGCCGGAGTGACTGCGCAGTCGGCCCAGGTACTCGATGTCGCGCTCTTCCAGGGCCTCCAACGTCGCGTTGTCGGTGAAACCGGCGTCGATGCGCACCCGAACCTGGGCGCCGGTGCTCTCGTTGAGTCGCCGCACCAGATGCGGGATCCAAGTGTCGGCGTTCTCGGCCGGGCCGGCGTTGCCCTCGCGCAGCAGGCCACCCACCATGTCACCGGTTTCGGCCAGCGAGGCGACCAGCGGCGAGTAGATGCGGGCCCCGTAAAGGCCATGATAGGCCGACCCGCCCTGGTGGCCGTGGACCTCGATCGGCAGGCCGTCGATGTCCAGCGTCAGCTGCTTGGGGCGCTCGCCGTTCTTCAGCGCGGTCAGGCGCCAGATCACCAGTCGCAGCAGGCCTTCGTGCACGGCATCGATATTGTCGCAGCGCCCGAGGCAGGTCAGCAGCCGCGACAGCGTGGCTTGAGACGGCCGGTCCTGGACCAGGGGCGTCATGCCGCGTGCATCGCTGCAGGCCAACTGCCAAAGCGGGTCACGGCGCAGCGTGTCGGTATCGCTGAGATCGATCCAGCCCATCGCCCGTTGCAGCACCAGGGTACGCAGCTGGCTGGCCAGCGAGTGGCGGATGCGTAGCGGGTTGCGGAAGTCGACCAGATTGTCTTCCAGCGCCTCGATCACGCCGCTGTTGTCGAGGGCTTCACGCAGCAGCAGGGCGCCGCTGTCGCTAGTGGTGCGCTGGCCGCTCAGCTCGACACGCACAGCGCCGTTGCAGGAGGGCGTCCAGGTGGATAGGCTTTCACCCATGGCGGATGGCTCTCTTGGTTCAGGTTCTTGACGGAACGTTCTGATTTCTCAAGAGAATACCATCCGCGTGCGCCAGGCAAAGCTTGGTCATCTGGGAGCAGGCCAGGGCCTGCAGAAAGGGTGAGTTGAACCCCAGTGGGTGAAATTCCCACCCGGCCAAGGGTAGCCGCCAGCCGGTAGCGAGTCTTGCGCAGCGTCGGGCAACCGCCGCTGTGAAGCGTAGACAGCAAGTGAGTAGGCCGTGTCATTGAGCCCCGAAATTTTCACCACGCGATCGCCGACGCCCTGCGGATAGCGGAAGGCAACACGAGTTCACTGAAAAGGCTTGGTGAACGAAGGTCGCCGGGGTCATTAGAGCAGGGCATGTTCACACAGGGGGTTCCCAGGAACCTGGGAGGCCCATTTCCCTCCTCCGATCTAACGCTATCAGGTACGGGAGCCACCTGCCCCCAAGCTCCCTGGCCCAGCACTGCAGTGACTGGCGGTGATGGGAGCGAAACAACAGCCACTCAGGAGGTACGGTACGGCGAGTGTAGCGAGCCGGCCAGATGGGGTAATGGGAGTCGGAGCCACTCATAGTACTGATGAAATCGGGGAACCAGCTCGATGGGACCCGGTGGAGGGAA
>NZ_LVIA01000035.1:0-57797 GCF_001596805.1 Halomonas sp. KX33721
CACCGGCTGCTGGCACTGGCTAATCGCCTTGGTCCAAGGCATCAATGGCCTTGGGCCGTGGGAAGCTGGCCCGCCAGGCAATCGCCACGGTGCGTGAAGGGGCGGGGGCCACAAACGGGCGGCTGACCAGCATGGAATTTTCGTACTGGTCGGTGCCAAGTGCCGACTGAGGCAGCACGGTAATCCCCAGCTTAGAGGCCACCATATGGCGAATGGTCTCAAGCGAGCCGCCTTCGGCAATCAGGGTATTATTGGGGCTATTCAGCTTTTGGGTAATCGCCGGGCAGGCTTCCAAAATTTGATCGCGGAAGCAGTGCCCTTCCCCTAATAGCAGCAGCCGCTCTTCTAATAAGTCTTCTTTATGGATCGCCTCGCGCTCGACCCACGGGTGGCTGGCGGGCATTAACACTTCAAAGTGCTCGTCGTAGATCGGCTTGGTGACCACGTCGGTTTCAGTAAACGGTAGCGCAACGATAATCACGTCTAGCTCGCCGCTGCGCAGCTTGGCCCGCAGCGTGCCGGTCATGCCCTCTTCAATATAGAGCGGCATTTGCGGCGCGGCGTTGGCCAGCGCGGGCACCAGGTGCGGGAACAGGTAAGGCCCGATGGTGTAAATCGCACCAATGCGCAGCGGGTTCGCCAGCTGGTCTTTGCCAGCACTGGCTAACTCATAAATCAGCCCGCTCTGCTCCAACACACGCTGCGCCTGAGCAACAATTTTTTCGCCCAGAGGGGTGACTTGCACCGTGGATTTAGAGCGTTCAAACAGGGGAATTTCCAGCTCATCTTCGAGCTTTTTAACGGCCACAGAGAGCGTCGGCTGAGAAACATGGCAGCGCTCGGCGGCGCGACCAAAGTGGCGCTCCTGGGCAAGGGTTACGATATAGCGAAGTTCTGTTAAAGTCATAGCGGTGCCAGTGGCATCCTCTCGTTGCAGCTCGTGACTAGTAATGGTGTTAGCGAGACGGAAAAGGACAGACAAGCCTTATTGAAGATGGCACATCTCATAGGGACTTTGTATCTGATAGGGAATATTTATCAAGAGGGGTGAGCAAGGTGAAGCTAACGGTACTGATTATCGGCTGTGGAGACATCGGCGTCACGCTTGGACAAGAGCTGCTGGACGAGGGGCATCGGGTGATTGGCGTGCGCCGCCAAGCCAAGGCATTAGAGCATACCGGCATTGAGCCGTTAGCCCTTGATCTCAGCACCTTGGAAGGGGCCGACGCCAGCGCACTGCCCCAGGCCGACTACGTGATTTACACCGTCAGCGCAGACCGCTTTGAAGAGAGTGCCTACCAGAGCGCCTATCCGGATGGCCTAAAGCGTGTTCTCAGCGTCTTGGAACAGCACGAAACGCCGCCACGGCGCGTCTTTTTTTGTCTCCTCCACCAGCGTCTATGGCCAGCAAGAGGGCGAAGTCGTTAACGAAGAGAGCCCCACGGAATCTACCAGCTTCTCCGGCAACCTGATGCGCGAGGCCGAACAGGCGCTGCTCAATCACCCGCTGCCCGGCACCGTGGTGCGCTTCTCCGGGATTTATGGCCCAGGGCGTGATCGTTTGATTCACCAAGTGGCCGAAGGCCGACTGGCCGCCGTCACGCCGGTGATCTACTCCAACCGCATCCATCGGGACGACTGCACCGGCATTCTGGCCCACCTGATCCGCTGCCAGGAGAACGGTACGCCGCTGGCAGACCTCTACCTGGGCAGCGATTGTGAGCCGGTCACTCTGCATAACGTGATGGCGTGGCTGGCCAAGCAATTAAAGGTGGAGTCCACCGACACCATGCAGTCGCCGCTGCGCCGTCGTGCCAGCAAGCGTTGCGACAACCGCCGTATTCTCGAAACCGGCTACACCTTCCGCTATCCGACCTACAAAGAGGGCTATGCCCAGGTGTTGAAAGAGGGCGGTTTTTTAGAGTTGCAAAAAGCCTAGCGCTCTAGCCGCGAGTCGATTGGAACGCTAGAAAAGGCAAAGAGCGAGCCTCATCGGCTCGCTCTTTTTGTATGCGTCGGTGTCACGCCGTTTAGTCGCCAATCACCATTACGGCTTCGGCTTCTACCTGGCTGCCTTTAGGCAGCGCTTTAACACCCACCGCCGCACGCGCCGGGAACGGCGTGGAAAAGAACTCTTCCATCACCTTGTTGACGATCGCAAAGTTGTCCAAGTCGACCAGGTAGAGGTTGAGCTTGACGATATCGCCCAGCGAGCCTGCGGCTTCTTCACACACGGCCTGTAGGTTGGTGAACACCTGACGCGCCTGGGCTTCGAAATCATCAGAGACAATTTCCATGGTTTCCGGATTAAGCGGGATCTGGCCCGACAGGTAAACCGTGTTGCCCGCTTTGACAGCCTGGGAGTACGGGCCGATGGCGGCAGGGGCTTTTTCTGTGTTGATAACCGCTTTATTGCTCATGGGGTGTCATGCTCCTGTATTAATGAAACGTTGATTATTATCACCATGGCCTACGCTGCCAGCTTGAAAAGCCAGCGCTAGGCGCATAAGCGTTTAGTTTGCAGTACGGGTAATTTTGCCAACGTTGGGCAGGTTGCGAATGCGTTTAATAATACGGGCGAGGTGTACCCGTCCTTTCACCGACAGCGTGAGATTGACGGTGGAAAGCCGAGCATCGCGCTCCTCAATGCCGATACGTTCGATATTGGCATCGGCATCGGTCACTAGGCCTGCCAGTTCAGCAACAAGGCCACGGCGGCTTTCAATTTCGATGCGCAGCGCCACAGGGAAGTCCTCATCAATATGCTCGGACCACTCCAGGGCAAACAGCTTTTCAGGATCGTTTTTACGGTCAGCGAGGTTTTTACACTCGCTACGGTGTACCACCAGCCCTTTACCGACCGACAGATGCCCTACCACCGGGTCGCCGGGTAACGGGTGGCAGCAGCGGGCAAAGTTAAGCACCATGCCTTCGCTTCCGCTAATCACCACAGCCTTATCGCTATTGTCGGAAAGCGTCTTATCAAAGCTATCGCCATGCGCAACATCGACCAAACGGCGGGCCACTACGTGGGCCATGCGGTTGCCTAACCCCAACGATTCGAGCAAGGCGTCCAGCGACGACACATCCAACTCTTTGAACGCCTGTTCGAAGACACTCTCGTCGAGCTCTTCCAGGCTCGTTTCGAACGATGCCAGCGCCTTGTTGAGCAGTCGACGGCCCAGCATCACCGCCTCCGCCTGCTGCTGATGCTTCAACGCATGGCGAATGGCGGAGCGCGCCTTGGCAGTGGTGACGAAATTCAGCCACGCTAGGTTCGGCCGCGCACCGGGGGCGGTGATAATCTCCAGCGTCTGGCCGCTTTCCAGCCTCGTGGAGAGCGGCGCGAGGTGGCGATCGATGCGGCAGGCGATGCAGTTATTGCCGATATCGGTGTGTACGCTGTAGGCGAAGTCGATCACCGTGGCGCCCTGGGGCAGCTCCATGATGTCGCCTTTTGGGGTGAACACGTAGACATCGTCGGGGAACAGGTCGTTTTTGACGTGTTCGATAAACTCCAACGAATCCCCCGCGTGGCGCTGCATCTCCAGCAGCCCTTTCACCCAGGCACGGGCGCGGGCATGGCTGCCTTCAGCAATCGGATGCGCCGTCTGCCCGGCTTTGTAGAGCCAGTGCGCGGCAATTCCGTTATTGGCCATGGCTTCCATTTCACGGGTGCGGATTTGCACCTCGATGGGCATGCCGCGCTGGCCAAACAGCGTGGTGTGCAGACTTTGGTAACCATTCGCCTTGGGAATCGCGATGTAGTCTTTAAAGCGCCCCGGTACCGGCTTATAGAGGTTATGCACGACGCCAAGGATGCGATAACAGCTGGCCACGTCTTCGGTGATAATGCGAAAACCGAAGACATCCATAATCTCGGCAAACGGCTTGCGCTGGTCGCGCATCTTTTTTATAAATCGAGAGCAGATGTTTTTGGCGGCCAATCACCGTGCCTTTTAGGCCTTCGTCGTCCAGGCTCTGCTGCAGCGAGGCCTGAATTTCCCGCATGGCGCTGCGGCGGTTGCCCCGCGCGCTGGCCACTGCGCGCTTGATACGCTCGGCCCGCATGGGGTGAATCGCCTGGAACGAGAGGTCTTCCAGCTCCACACGAATGGTGTTGATCCCCAGTCGCCCTGCAATACGGGCGTAGATTTCTAACGTTTCACGGGCAATGCGGCGTTTTTTTATCGGGCCGCAGTGCGCCCAAGGTGCGCATGTTGTGCAGCCGGTCGGCCAGCTTGACGATGATGACGCGGATGTCCCGCGACATTGCCAACACCATCTTTTGAAAATTCTCCGCCTGAGCGACGGCTTTATCTTCAAAAGTGATTTGGGTCAGCTTGGAGACGCCATCTACCAACTCAGCCACAGGCTTGCCAAACTGCGCCGCCAGGGCTTTTTTAGAGACGCCGGTGTCTTCAATCACATCATGCAGCATGGCGGCCATCAGGCTCTGATGGTCCATGTGCATGTTAGCGAGAATATTAGCGACCGCCAGCGGATGGGTGACGTACGGCTCGCCAGAGCGGCGGCGCTGGCCATCGTGGGCCTGCTCAGCGTAGTAGAAGGCGCGCTTGACCTGCTGGATCTCATCCGGGGGTAAGTAGCCGCCGAGTCGGTCAGCTAGGTCATCAATGGTGAACATGTACCGCGCCTCTAATCGGTGCTAGCTTAATCGTCGATTTGAGCGCTAGGCGTCATAGCAGGACGCGCACGCACAGGAGCTTCAACTGGCTCGTCCAAAACGGTGTGGTCGACCAGGCCAGCGGCGATTTCACGCAACGCCATCACGGTCGGCTTGTCGTTTTCCCAGGGCAGCAGTGCATCGCGGGAGCCGCGGGCCAGCTGGCGAGCACGCTGGGTGGAAATCATCACCAGTTTGAAGCGGTTTTCTACATTTTCCAGACAATCTTCAACGGTTACGCGAGCCATGGGGCCTTCCTGTAATGACGACGCCGGGCCGGCGTTGTTGAACAACGTCGCCGACCCAGCGAAAAGAGTGGTGATAGGACCTGATAGATTACTCGACGCTAGGCGCCTGTGACAAGAGCGCATCGAGCAAGGGGGCGTGGCGTTCTTGCATTGCAGCACGCGTGAGGCGGCGGCTGATCACCAGCGACTGCAGCTCTTGCAGGGCGGTGGTGAAATCGTCGTTAATCACTAAGTAATCGTACTCATCGTAATGAGACATCTCGCTGACCGCATCGCGCATGCGCCGAGCGATCACCGCGTGTTCGTCGGTGCCACGGCTGGAGAGACGTCGCTCCAGCTCGCTACGCGATGGCGGTAGGATGAAGATCGACACGGCAGAAGGCATCTGCTCGCGTACCTGCTGCGCGCCCTGCCAATCGATCTCTAGGATGACGTCTTGCCCCGCGTCTAGCAAGGTTTGGACCGACTGACGCGACGTGCCATAGTAATTGTCGAAGACCTTGGCATACTCGAAGAAGTCGCCGCGGTCGATCATCGCTTCGAAGTCAGGCACTTGGGTAAAGTGGTAGTTGACGCCATTGACCTCACCTTCGCGTTTGGCACGCGTGGTATGCGACACCGACACCTGAATGCCGTCCAGGCTTTCGATCAGCTCACGAACGAGGCTGGTTTTACCCGCGCCCGACGGGGCAGAAACAATAAACAGCGTACCCTGGGACATGAAGCGCTTCCCTAGTTAGTCAAAATGGTCGTTCGTTATCACGCAGGCCGGCCACTGCCGGCGTTATTGGGTGCGCAGTATCGCACACCCCTGGCAGGGACTGTAGGGGTTCAAGAAACCACACGGAGGTCAGATTACGCTGATTCGCGACTGGGATGACGAGGGAGAAATGGGAGAGCTCTTGCGGGCAGCGCGGGATGGCGCCTGCGATACCTTCGGCAATGTACTGGGGCCTGAGTACAACGCCGCGCATGCCGACCACTTTCATTTAGGCATGCGCGGCTTCAGGCTTTGCCGCTAGTGGGGCGAGTTAGTCGAGGTTGATATCGTCCTCATCGGTGGCGGCACCGGTGGCAGCACCCACGCCACCGCCAATCACAGCACCTTGGGTGACGCTACCACCGGTGACCGCAGCGGCCCCAGCACCAACAGCCGCCCCTACGCCAGCACCACTGGTAGCACGCTCGCTAGTGGTCGTTCCACAGCCCGCCAGCGCCAGAGTCATCGCTGCAATAGCACTTAATGTTACGAGTCGCGGGGTTACAACGCGCGATGTCTTCACTAGGTTATGCATAGGTCACCTCCTTATGGATTGCACCTTTACACCCTAGAAACGATAAGCGTTTTTTGCCACTTTAAATGCTCTAAATATTTATTTAGCAATCACTTATTTATAGCGCTTTATTTGTAGCTCTGAGCCACCGACGGCTCCGCGGGATAGGTGCGTTTTTCCAGCCAGCGCCCCCAAGCGAAAATCACTAGGCCACACAGCGCAAGCCCGGCCCCTACCAGCCCCGTACTCGACCAGCTAAATCCGGCGCTAATCGCCAAGCCCGCCAGCCACGCCCCCAGCGCGTTCGCCCCGTTAAAGGCCGCATGGTTCATGGAGGCCGCCATGGTTTGGGCGTCTTCGGCCACGTCCATCAGGCGGGTTTGCAGCGACGGCGCAAGCGCCATGCTGGTGCCCACCAATCCCACGAACAGCAGTCCCGACCACACCTGGTTGGCAGCAAAGTAGAACAGCCCCTGCACCACCGCGCACCACACCAAAATGGTAGGAATGGCCCGCATCAGGTTTTTATCCGCCATACGCCCGCCCACCAGGTTACCGGCGATAGAGCCCAGGCCAAAAATCACCAACACCAGCGGCCCCAGCGCTTCGCTCATACCCGCCTGTTGAGTCAGCGTCGGCATCACATAGCTGAAGATCGAGAACATACCGCCGCAGCCAATACAGGCAATCGCAATGGTCACCAGCACGCGCTGTTTGACCAGCGCGGAAAGCTCTCGCAACGGGCTGGCGTGAGCATCGACAGGCTGCACAGGCACAACCAGGCGAATCAACAACGCCGTGAGCAGCGCAATGCCGCCGACCGCCGCAAAGGCGATCTGCCAGCCCAACAGGTTACCCGCCCAGGTGCCCAACGGCGCACCGATTAGAATGGCCACCGTCAGCCCCATCATGACGCGGGCAATGGCCCGCGCCCGTTGATCGACCGGCACCGCGCCGGCGGCCACTAGCGCCGCCACACCAAAATACGCCCCATGGGGCAACCCTGCTAAAAAGCGCAGCCCGACGAACGACCAAAATCCCGGGGCCATGGCGCTGGCAATGTTGCCCAAAGCAAATACCAACATCAGTGCGATCAGCAGGGCTCGTTTAGGCACCCGCGCGGCCAGTGTCGAGATTAGCGGCGCCCCCACCACGACCCCCAGCGCATAACTGCTGATGGAGTAGCCTACTTGCGGCACGCTCACGGCTAGGTCTTCCGCCACGCGGTTCATCAACCCCATGATGACGAATTCGCTGGTGCCGATGCCGAACCCGCCCAGCGCCAGCACGAACTCCGCCCATCGCGGATGCCGCGCCAGCTCCGTTGATGATGCTTGCATACCTCTCTCCCCAGGCGCTGTGTAAAGCGCCTGTTCACTGAAACGATCCTGGTTAACCGCAAATGATGGCAGGATTAGACGAAAGTAGAAATATACGACGCTAAAAAAGTTAGCATGCAAAGGGCAAGGCATTCTGCACTTTCGCGTCATCTCAAAGTAGCAACTGCTAGGATGTTACGATGCTCTATTGATCAAGAGAGGTGGCCATGACTCCCTGTACCCTCGAGCGCGCCATGCAGGCCTTGGCCAGCGCCGATCCCGACATTGCTCGCGCTTACCCCTTGGTCGGTGCGCCCAACCCGCGCCAGCGCAACCCGGGGTTTGCCACCTTCTTTTCGACCATCGTCAGCCAGCAGATCTCCACCGAGGCCGCTCGGGCGATCATGGGCCGGGTGAATACGCTGCTGCCCGAACTGCATGCCAAGGCGGTGATGGACGTAGAAGGCCAAGCACTGCGCGATGCAGGGCTATCGTGGCGTAAGATCGAGTATGCCAAAGGGCTGGCCGACGCAGAGCTTTCGGGCACGTTTAGCGCCGATGGCTTAGCGCATCTCAGCGATGACGAGGCAATTACCGCCATTACTCAACTGCGCGGGTTTGGCCGCTGGAGCGCCGAAATTTACCTGATGTTCTCGCTCCAGCGGCCCGATATTTTCCCCGCCGACGACCTCGCCTTAAGGGTAGCGTTAGGCCGCTTGAAGGGTATGGAGAACAAACCCACGCCGAAGCAAGCCCGCCAGTTGGTAGAGCACTGGGCACCCTGGCGCAGCGTGGGGTCGCTGTTTTTATGGCACTACTATCGCGGCGAGCCGGTGTAGCGCGAGTGTTTAGAGCATTAGCAGGTCTTTAAAGCGTAAGCCCGCCAAACTTACCATTCTGGTAATCCTCCACCGCCTGGACGATCTCATCGCGGTTAGTCATCACGAAGGGGCCGTGAGAATAAACCGGCTCATCGATGACTTCGCCATGGCCAAACAGCAGGCGCGCATCGCTCGCTGCTTCAATGCTCAGGCTTTTACCGTCACGGTCAACTTCGATCAAATGGTGCGCCTTGGCAGGCTCGCCACCCACCGTCACATCGCCACTCACTACGTACAGGAACACCTGCCGGCCAGGAGCCACGGGTAGCTGCTCACGCGCGCCCCCAGGCAGCGCTAGCGTCGACATGAACACGCCGGTCAGCGATTCAATTGGGCCTGTTTGCCCCTGCCACTCCCCGGCAATCAGGTTGAGTGTACCGCCGCCCGACAGCTCAACAGCGGGGATGCTCTCTTGCTGCAAGCCCACGTAGCGCGGCTCGCTCATCTTCAGCCGCGACGGCAGATTGACCCACAGCTGGAGAATTTCCAGTGGCCCGCCTTCGCGCAGGAACTCAGGGGGCGAGATTTCTGCATGCACGATGCCGCTGCCCGCGGTCATCCACTGCACGCCGCCTGCATGGATCACGCTCTGATGTTTGGCGCTGTCGGCGTGGGCCAGCGAGCCCTCCAGAATGAAGGTGACCGTCTCGAACCCCCGGTGCGGGTGCGGCCCAAACGGCAGCCCACGATTGTTGGCCGGGTAAACCTGCGGGCCGTGATGATTCAAAAACAGAAACGGATCGAGCTGATCCAACCCCGGCCCCGGCAGCGGCCGGCGGGTGACCAGGTCACCGATATCGTCCCGATGGGCAGGGTGCTGAGCGACCACGCGGCGAACGGATGGGGTATGGGGTGATGACATGACGTCCTCCTTATCGATACGCCCAGCGTAAAACCTCCGCGACGCGATGAGGAGCGAATAATTTGCCTTGGTTCATTGAAGGAAATGCACAAAACCTCAGCGGCTGGGAATGCTAAGCCGCCCCACCACCGCAAATCCATCCTCCTGGGGGCGCACGACTACCATTTCCCCGGAACTGACACCGCCGCCAGTCAGCGCCGTGATATTCACCTGATGCGTCACCAGCAGCCCTCTTTTATCAGAATTCCGTGACGACGGTGACCCCCACGCCTTCAAACTTATCCATGTTGATCAACGCCTGCACCGACTCCTCTAGCGTGATCCGGCGGCCAATCAGCTTTTCCGGCGCCAGTTTGCCCGACTGAATCATCGCCAGCATGGCATCGTAGCGATGGGCCTGCATGCCATGACTGCCCAGAATTTCCAGCTCATTAGCAATCACCTTGCTCATCGGAATGGCAGGCGTGCTGTGATCTGCCAGCATCAACCCTACCTGGACATGCTTGCCGCGCTTGCGCAAATTGCTAATAGAGTTGAAGCAGGTGGTGGGGTGACCCAGCGCATCCAGCGAGACGTGCGCGCCCCCTTGAGTGATTTCCACCACCGCCTCGACCACATCGGCCACTTGGTTGGCATTCACCGTGGCCACCGCGCCCAACTGGCGCGCCAAGGCGAGCGCCTGTTCAGAAATATCCACCGCCACCACGTTCGCGCCCGCCGCGCTGGCGATCATGATGGCCGACAGCCCCACACCGCCGCAGCCGTGTACGGCCACCCACTGCCCGGCGGACACGCGGCCCTGATCCACCACCGCACGAAAAGAGGTCACGAACCGGCAACCCAGGCTGGCGGCGGTGTCGAACGCTAGGGTATCTGGCAGGGCGACTAGGTTCACATCGGCGTAGTGAATGCCCACATACTCGGCAAACGAGCCCCAGTGGGTAAACCCTGGCTGGAACTGGCTATCGCATACCTGATGGTGGCCTGCGTTGCACTCCGGGCAAGTGCCGCAGCCGCCCACGAACGGCACGGTCACACGATCCCCGACCCGCCACTTCGTCACATCCTTGCCCACCGCTTCCACCACGCCGGACAGCTCGTGCCCCGGCACATGGGGAAGCCGGATATCCGGGTCGTGGCCCATCCAGCCGTGCCAATCACTGCGGCATACGCCGTTAGCCATCACCTTGACCACGACGCCGTGAGGTTCGGGAGTCGGATCCGGCACCTGCTGAATAGTGGGCGGGGTGGAAAACTGCTCAAATACGACGGCTTTCATGGGCCACTCCTGAACGTTTAGGCTGCGGATTCGCTAACGCTACTATAGCGAGCCTGACCTGAAATGAGCTTTCCATATCGTGGACAACACTGACCAATGTGAAGCACTCTTTCTCTTTATAGTGTTGATAAGAAAGAGACTTGCAATATGAGCGCATTGGATAAAAAAGACGCCAAGTTAGCAGCGTTACTCCAGATTGATGGCAGAATGCCCAACGCGCGACTGGCCGAACAGCTGCACCTGAGCGAAGCCACCTGCTGGCGACGGCACAAACGCCTGGAAGAACTGGGGGTGATCAAGGGCTATCAAGCCATCTTCAATCGACGCAAAGTCGGCGCCAGCGTACTGGCCTTCGTGCAGATTACCTGTACCCAACACAGCGAAGCCGCGACGGCAGAGTTCGAGCGCATCATCCAATCAAGCTCTCGGGTGCTGAGCTGCCACAACACCACCGGCGAGGCCGACTTCCTACTGCAAGTGGTCGCCAAAGGCCTAGACGACTACAGCCACTTCGTCGAAACGGTACTGCGCCAGCTCCCCGGCGTGTCGAGCATCCGCTCCAACCTCTCGCTGAGGGAAATGAAGGCGACCAGCCACTTGCCGGTTGAGGAGTTGTTGGGGTTGTGAGCGAGGCAGTTGGCTATATGCACTGTTGATATGATCGCCATCACCAACTCTTCCTATCGGCAAAATTTGATATTGTTAGGCCTCAGCCAGCTGACATTACTCTATAACGCCAGGGGTTAAGCCTATGACGGAGCAGAACCAAACCGCTTTTAGCCGCCTCGTTAGCGCAATTACTCAACAGATAGAGCAAGCACGCGGGCAGGTTCGCCAAGCCGTGAATACGGCCATGGTACAAAGCTACTGGGAAATAGGCCGTTTAATTGTCGAACACGAACAGCAAGGCAATCGTCGTGCTGAGTATGGTAAGCAGCAGCTAAAGCAGCTCTCACAACAGCTCACCGAGCGGCTGGGGAAAGGTTTTGATGTCACCAATTTACGCAATATGCGCCAGTTTTATCACGCCTTTCCAATTCGCGACGCAGTGCGTCTTGAATTGAGTTGGACTCACTATCGCACCCTTCTGCGAATAGAAAACGCCCAAGCCCGCGACTGGTATTTGCACGAAGCGATCAACCAAAGCTGGAGCGCCAGAGCTCTAGAACGCCAGATTAGCACTCTCTACTACGAGCGACTTCTGGCCAGCCAAGAAAAATCCTCGGTGGCAGCAGAAGCCCAGCAAAACACCCAGCCACTGGCAGAAAGCGCTAAAGACTATCTGCGTGATCCCTACATTCTGGATTTTCTTAATCTGCAGGATAAAACCTATCAGGAAAGCCAGCTAGAGCAGGCCATTATCAGCAACCTGCAGCAGTTTTTACTGGAATTAGGCAAAGGCTTTGCCTTTGTGGAGCGCCAGCAGCGCATTCGCTTTGACGACGAAGATTTCTACATCGACTTGGTATTCTACAACTTCAAACTGAAGTGCTTTTTGCTGGTGGATCTAAAACTCGGCAAGCTCAGGCATCAGGATATCGGCCAAATGGATACCTACGTGCGCTTATACGATGAGCAGCGCAAAGGCAGCGACGACAACCCCACTATTGGCTTGGTGCTGTGCAGCGAAAAAAGCGAAGCCGTGGTCAAGTACTCGGTACTGGCCGAGCAAAAACAGCTGTTTGCGGCGAAGTACCTGCCGTATCTGCCCTCTGAAGATGAGCTTAAACGCGAGCTAGAGCGCGAACGGGCTCAGGCCGTTGAACAGCTTCAGCAGCACGAACGGAGCGATGAGTGAACGATAGCTTCACGAACAATCTCAGCGGCTGAAGTTTTGATTTCTTGAAGCAGCTCCCTCTTTTAAGCTATTAACGTACTCCCGCCCGGTAGCTATTTGGCTCCAGCCAGAGCTGTTCGTGGAGATCACCTTTCAAGAAAAAAAGCTTCGGCCCCTTGCGGAAGTTGAACAGTCGGAACAAATGATAGTGTTCCGAATGGGCACGCGAGCATTCGAGCTCGTTGGGCGTAATAAAAAACGCACTCTCTTTGGCAAAGGCGGTGGTTTTGACTTCAATCAGCCGATCACTGCCGTCGGGCTCGAAGGAACGGATATCGAACCCCAGCCCGTCACCCTGAGTTACCGCAACGTGCTCGACCCTCTCCGCCAGCTTATCGTACTCAGCTTGGATCAGCCGGTGCTGCTCGAACCGAATCACTAGGTGCTCACCGGCTAGCCCAAGCTCGCGGTTGCGGGTTTCCCGGGCCAGGTAGTCCCGTTTTTGCGGCGGGCGCACTGAATAGTCGGCGCGGAATTCTCGAACGCCTTGTTGCGGCGGTGTCGTTCTAGGAGGTTCGACGATAATGCGCTCGTCTACGATGCCAGTGGTATCAATCACTGGAAGATCAGCGGCCAAACGCGCTGCGCGATCAACAAGCTCGCTTCGCAACAACAGCCCCTCGACAGCTTCAACTAGGCTTTGTTGATAGTTGCTACGCGGCTTATAGCCATCGACATAGGGGCAGTTGGCATCGCGTAACACTGCGCTGATATTGCAGTGCTTGAACTCTATGGCACTGGCCGAGCGGCCATCAAGCTGTATCATCAGCGCTCGATTAAGTGCGCGCTTGTTAGAACTTTGCCCGCTCAGTTCTGCTACTAGCATCTGCCGGTAGGTAGCAATGGTTGCCTCTACCTCGCCAGCACTCCAGGGTGTCGCTCGACTCATCTTCATCACTCAATATTTTGCACCTGCTCCCGCATCTGCTCAATCAGCACCTTCAGCTCCACCGCGCAGCGGGTCGTCTCTGCCACCACGGATTTCGATGAAAGTGTATTCGCTTCGCGGTTGAGCTCTTGCATCAGGAAGTCCAGGCGGCGGCCTTTGGGGCCTTTTTGGGCGAGCTGGTGGCGCACTTCTTCAATGTGCGCCGTTAGGCGGTCTAGCTCTTCGTCTACGTCGGCTTTTTGGGCTACCAGTACCAGCTCGGCTTCCAGGCGTTGGGGGTCGAGTTCGGTTTTGGCGATTTCTAAACGCTCTAGCAGCTGGGCGCGTTGGCGTTCCAGAATCTGCGGCAGCAGGCTGCGTACGGTGGCCACTTGCTCGCTCACCGCGTCTAGGCGGGTGGTGATCATCTCGGCCAGCTTATCGCCTTCGCGGGCGCGGGCGTCGATCAGTTCATCCAGCGCTTGGTTAAAGAGCGCTTTGGCGGCGGCTTTAATAGCGTCTTGGTCGAGGTGCTGGGTTTCCATCACGCCGGGCTGGTTGAGCAGTGCCAGCGTGGTGGGCGGCACGGCGCTGGGCACCTGCTGCTGAATGGCAGCCAGGGCGTCTGCAATCTCTTTTAGGCGCTGGGCGTTCACTGCCGGTGCTTGGGCGGTGTCGGCGCTCTCGAACCGCACGCTGCACTCTACCTTGCCTCGGGCCAGGCGCGTGCGTAGCGCTTCGCGCAGCACAGGTTCTAAATCTCGCAGGCTTTCATGAAGGCGAAAGTGCGGCTCTAGGTAGCGCTGGTTCACTGAGCGAATCTCGACCTGCAGGGTGCCAAACGGGGCGGCCTGCTCGGTGCGGGCGAAGGCGGTCATGCTGTGTACGCGGCGGGAAGCGGCCATAAGTCGATGCATCCTTTACATCAATGTGATTCCGAACAGTCTAACCGATAGGCCCATCCGCGCACGCTCAGACGTGTACAATAGAGGGCTTTTCCACTTTTAAGATGATGTGAGGTGCTATGCGTCCTGATGTTGTTCGCCCCAGCGGTCGCGAGGCCGACCAGCTCCGTGAGATTCGCTTGACCCGTGATTACACCCGCCATGCGGAAGGCTCCGTGCTGGTGGAGTTTGGCGATACCAAGGTGCTGTGTAACGCGAGCGTGGAAGCGGGCGTGCCGCGCTGGCTGCGCGGTAAAAATCAGGCTGGATTACTGCCGAATACGGCATGCTGCCCCGCGCCACCCACTCGCGCAGCGGCCGCGAAGCGACCCGTGGCAAACAGGGTGGCCGCACGCTGGAGATTCAGCGCCTGATTGGCCGCAGCCTGCGTGCGGCGGTGAATTTGAAGAAGCTGGGCGAGTTCACCATCACCGTGGATTGCGATGTGATTCAGGCCGATGGCGGCACGCGCACGGCAGCCATTACCGGCGGCTGCGTGGCGCTGGTGGATGCGCTTCGCTACCTGCAGCGAGAAAAGAAGATCAAGGGCGATCCCTTCAAGCAGCTGGTCAGTGCGATCTCGGTGGGCATCTACAAAGGCGTGCCGGTGCTGGACCTGGACTACCCGGAAGACAGCAAAGCCGACACCGACCTGAACGTGGTGATGACCGAAAACGCCGAGCTGATCGAGGTGCAGGGCACCGCTGAAGCGGGCGCGTTCAACCGCCAGGAACTGAACGCGATGCTGGATTTGGCCGAGAAAGCCGGTGATGAATTGCGCGAGAAGCAGCGTGAAGCGCTGGGCATTCGCGGTTAAGGGAACTCGGTATTACGGAGCCCTGAACGCAACAGGCCAGCGGTAAGCCGGCCTGTTGCAGGTGCGACGCGGGAAGTAGCTAACGCTTAGAGCGCTAAATCATACTCAACGATCAGCGGTGCGAACTCGGAGAAGGTCGCATCGTAATCAATCCACGCGTCGACCACGTGACGACGGAAGTTGGGGCCGACCAGTTGGTAGTCGATCCGCCAGCCTTCTTGACGATCACGGGGCACGTCTTGGTCAAGTTTTGGCCACCAGGTGTACTCGCCTGCATCGCGATTAATTTCGCGGAAGGTGTCGATAAAGCCGGTGGGGCCAAGCACCTGATCCATCCAGGCACGCTCTTCCGGGCGGAAGCCCGAGGTGAGCTGGTTGTCCGACCAGTTGGCCAAATCGATGGTTTTATGGGCGATGTGCCAAGTACCGCAGATGATGTATTCGCGTCGTTTGCGGGACATCTTCGTCAGGTACTCTTGGTACTGCTCCATGAACGCCTGTTTGGCTTTTTGGTCGCTGCCATCAGGCATCAGGAAGGTGGCTATACTGAAGCGGTCGTAATCCGCCTGCAGAAAGCGTCCTTCGTGGTCGCACTGAGGGAACCCCAGGCCGTACATGATGGCTTTGGGGATTTTGCGGCAATAGAGTGCCACACCGGAGAAACCATCCTCCTCAGCATCCAGGAAGTAGCCTTCGTAGCCTTCCGGATAGAGGATGTGGTCACCCAATTCGAAACTTTTCGCCTTGATGTTCTGCACGCAGACCACGTCGGCATCCTGCTGAGCCAGCCAGTCCAGGAAGCCACGGTCGACGGCATCACGTATACCATTGACATTGATGCTGGCAATTTTCATAAATCGTCCCTTTTGCGTCGCTGCTGTATGATACCCGACGTTTAGACGTTTGGGTAAAGGCAGCGAGTAAAACTTGCCATTTACCCTACTTTTATTGTTGCTTTCGTGCCGATTGAAACCTACCGCTTAGTGAGGAATGCCGTGGCCACCACTCTACAACCCTACCAGCGCGATTTCATTGCTTTTGCCATTGAACAGGGCGTACTTAAGTTTGGCGAGTTTACGCTGAAATCTGGCCGCGTTAGCCCCTACTTTTTTAATGCTGGGCTGTTCCAAACCGGTCGGGCGCTGGCCAAGCTAGGCCGCTTTTACGCCCAGGCTATTGTAGATAGTAGCTTGAAAGCCGACGTTCTGTTTGGCCCGGCCTACAAAGGCATTCCGCTGGCGGCGGTCACCGCGGCGGCGCTGGCCGACCACCACGACCTGGATATGCCTTACTCCTTCAATCGCAAAGAAGCCAAAACCCACGGCGAAGGCGGCAACATTGTGGGCGCGCCGCTGTCTGGCGATATTTTGATCATTGATGACGTGATCACCGCAGGCACCGCGATCCGTGAAGTGATGGGCCTGATTGAGCAGAGCGGTGCCCGTGCCGGTGGGGTGATCATTGCCCTGGACCGCCAGGAGCGTGGCCAGGGCGAGCAGAGCGCCATCCAGGAAGTGCAGTCCCAGTATGGCGTGCCGGTGGTCAGCATCGTGTCGCTTGAGCAAGTGCTCACCTACCTGGAAGAGCAGTCAGGTAGCGACCTCAGCAGCCATGCCGAGGCCGTGCGTGCGTACCGCGACCGCTACGGTATCGCCGGTTAGGTTGCGTCGCCCATGGGCAGTGCGCCAGCGTAGTCTTGTTGGCGCCACGCTTCGTAACTGACCACCGCCACGGCGTTGGAGAGGTTCAGGCTGCGGTTGTTGGGCTGCATGGGAATGCGCAGTTTTTGCTCTGCGGGCAGCATGGCGTGCACCTCGGGGGAGAGCCCGGCGGTTTCCGAGCCGAACAGCAGCACATCCCCCGGTGCGAAGTTGGCATCACTGTGGGCGCGGGTGCCTTTGGTGGTAATCGCCCAGATGGTGCGCCCCTGCATGGCGGTGTAAAACGCCGTAAAATCCGCGTGACGGGTCACGTTGGCAAGGTCGCGGTAGTCTAAACCAGCGCGGCGCAGCTTTTTCTCTTCGAGATCAAAGCCCAGCGGCTCGATCAAATGGAGACGGCATCCGTTGTTCGCCACTAGGCGCATAATGTTGCCCGTATTGGGAGCCATGCGCGGCTCGAATAGCGCTACTTCAAACATCACCACCTGCCTATGAGTTACCTGCTGTATTAGCCTGCTGCGCCTTCGTCAGCGCCGCTGATTGTAATAGAAATTGCCCCGAAACACTTGTAGAGGTCACCCTTCGCCATGACGCCCCAACCGCCAAAGAGCATTCTTAGCCGTATCAAAGGGCTCAACCCACGCCAGCAAGAAGCGGTGCGCTATATCGATGGCCCCTGCCTGGTACTGGCGGGTGCGGGGTCGGGCAAAACCAGCGTGATCACCACCAAGATTGCCTACCTCGTGCAAGAGTGTGGCATGAGCGCACGCAAAATTGCCGCAGTGACCTTTACCAACAAGGCCGCCCGAGAGATGAAAGAGCGGGTGGGCCAGATGCTGAAGGGCAAAGAGGGCCACGGGCTGACGGTTTCGACCTTCCACAACCTGGGGCTCAACATCATTCGCGGCGAACTGAAGACCCTGGGCTACAAGCCGGGGTTTTCGCTGTTCGACCCGGAAGACGCCAAGGCGCTGCTGCGCGACTTGATGAATAAAGACGCTCAGGTCGATGCCGAGCAGATCAACGCCGTGCAGGCCAAGATATCCCAGTGGAAAAACGACCTGGTGCTGCCAGGGGATGCGCTTTCGTTCGCTGCCGATGACGACGAGCATTTCGCGGCACGGGTGTACGAAGCCTACGTTCGCCACCTGAAAGCCTACAACGCGGTGGATTTCGACGACCTGATTCTGCTGCCCGTGGTGCTCTTGCAGCGTGACCCGGAAGCACTGGCCCGCTGGCGGCGAAAAATCCACTATATGCTGGTGGATGAGTACCAAGACACCAACGTCTCCCAGTACCTGCTGGTAAAGCTGCTGATGGCCGAACGCGCCACCTTTACCGTGGTCGGCGACGACGACCAGTCGATTTACGCCTGGCGGGGCGCACGGCCGGAAAACCTGGTCACCCTGGGGGAGGATTTCCCCCGTTTGAAAGTCATCAAGCTGGAGCAGAACTACCGCTCTACCGGCACGATACTGCGCGCCGCCAACACGCTGATTGCCAACAACCCCCACGTCTACGACAAAACCCTGTGGTCGGAGATGGGCGACGGCGCGCCGATTCGCGTGGTGGTGAACCGCCATGAGGAGGCCGAAGCCGAGCGGGTGGCCAGCGAGATGCTCACTCGACGCATCAAGGAAAAAGCCGAGTGGCGCGATTTTGCGGTGCTTTACCGAGGCAACTTTCAGGCACGGCTGCTGGAATTGAAGCTGCAGCACTATCAGATTCCGTACAAGCTCTCCGGCGGCACGTCGTTTTTCTCGCGTAACGAGATCAAGGACGCCATGGCGTATCTGCGCCTGCTGATCAATCCCGCCGACGACAACGCCTTTTTGCGCATCGTCAACGTGCCCCGCCGCGAAATTGGCCCCGGTACGCTGGAAAAACTCGCCAACTATGCCACCGAGCGCTCGATCTCGCTGTTTGCTGCCTGCCATGAGCTAGGGCTTGAACAAACGCTGCCCGCCCGCGCCGTGGAGCGCCTCTCGCGCTTTACCCACTTTATTGATGGTGTGCGCAAGCGGATGGATCAGGGCGATGCCATTGCCGCGATCCGCGATATGCTGCGGGATATGGATTACGAGGCGTGGCTCTACCAAAACGCCAGCACCCCTACTATTGCCGAGCGGCGCATGGCCAACGTATGGATTTTGATTGATCAATTAGAGAAGTCGCTCAACCGCGACCCGGAAGACGCAGATGACTCTACCGCAACAGAAACCGACGGCGTAGAAGCGGCCATTTCACGCTTAGTGCTGCGGGATATTTTGGAGCAACAGGCCGAAGAGGATGACTCTGACCGGGTGCAGCTGCTCACCATGCACGCCTCCAAGGGGCTGGAGTTTCCCCACGTTTATCTGATGGGCTGGGAAGAGGATCTGCTGCCCCACCGTAACGCCATCGAGATGGGTACCGTGGAGGAGGAGCGCCGCTTGGCTTATGTGGGCATTACCCGCGCCCGGCGGACGCTAACGCTGACGCTGGCGCGCCAGCGCAAGGCCTATGGCGAGCTAATGGACTGCCAACCCAGCCGCTTTTTGGATGAGCTGCCCGCGGATGATTTGGAGTGGGAGGGCCGCGCCGATAAAGAGGACCCGGAGAAAAAGCAGGCACGCGGCAAGGATGCCATTGCTGGGTTGCGCTCGCTGCTGGGATAAGCGTGCTGGGCAAGCGCTATGTATCGCGCAAAAAAATATCCACAGAGGGTTTGGAGCACCCACCTGTGGATATTTTATAACGCCTGACCTACCCGCCCCATGAGAGCGGGCTGCTAACGCTTACTGTACTTGCGAGACCATGTAATCCACCACGGCCATAATCTCTTCATCGGAAGCGCTGCTACCACCACGCGGCGGCATCACGCCTTTACCGTTGAAGACGCTTTGGTAGAGTGCATCGGTACCCTGCTCAATACGCGGGCCCCAAGCTTCAGCGTCGCCAATCTTCGGTGCACCCGCCACGCCAGCGGCGTGACACGCCACACAGCCCACACTGGCGTAAAGCGCTTCACCGTCTAAACCGCTACCACCGCTGGAAGCGTCTTCTTCACTGGCGACTACTTCATCTTCGCTGGCCACAGCATCTGCCGTCGCCATCTCGTCGCTACCACTCTCGTCAGTTGCTTCGGCAGCCGCGCCTTCATCACCGCCACCTAGCTCAGGAACTTCCATGACAGGCTCGACCATATACGCTGTCGCCGCTTCCATCTCTTCGTCTGACAGGTTGGGGTTGCCGCCACGGGCAGGCATTGCGCCAATACCATTAATGGAGTGGTCTAGCAACGTGGCAAAACCTTGCTCAGTACGCTCAGCCCAGGCCGCTTCGTCACCGCGCACCGGTGCTCCAGCGGCACCCGTTTCGTGGCACGCCATACAGACGTTGTTGTAAATACCGGCACCGTCAATTTCACCACCACCGCTACTGCTGGCCGCGGCCGGAGCTGCCGCCGTACCACAGTCTTGGCCTTGAAGGCAGAGTTGTCCTACCGGCGCTAGGCGCTCAGCGATTGCGTCACGCGCTGCATCTTGGGCATAAGCACCGGATGTGCCTGCCATGACGCCGAGGGCCGCCAGCCCGCTCATGATCAGCTTAGATTTCACTCTCACCACCTCTTAAGTTTTATTTAATAAAAGCTTAGTGCTTCAAAATTAGTGCTTATGCTTGATACCTAGCGCTTGGAGACGCCGCACTTGCCCCTGATGCAGCAGTACCACTATCTACTTTGGCAACCCAGACGCCAAGACATACGTATGGAGTTAGTATACCGAGAACATAAAGGGTAAGAAAATGCTACTAAGCGCGGCAATTCAACCCACGGTAATGGTGCTCATTCGTTGCGACCTCTGAAGACGACTTCAATACCACCCTAACAGGCGCTCGCGCCCCCGTAGTTCGAAGCCTGTGTGGTCATATACACGCCGTGCGGGTGTGTTTTGCGCATCGACCGTTAAGCTCAGGCTCTGCGCCCCAGCCTCGGCGGCCAACGTTTGCGCATGGCCGATGATGGCTCTCCCCAGCCTTGGCCCCGCCATTCGGGCACCAGCCCCATCAGTTGCAGGCTCCAGTGTGAGGAAGAGGTGCCCAGTAACAATACCCCCACCTCTCGCTGCTGGTACGTCAACCCAAACCAATGCGATGGTTGAGACGACCCCGCCTGAGCCTGGAACCCCGCCAGCAAAGTCGTCACGGGCAGTGCATCGCGCAGCGCTGGGCAATCCAGCGACGCTTCCCCCACCCGCGCCAACAGCGCATGCTGTTCAGCCAGAGGAAACATCGTGAACGGACGTAACCCCAGCGATGGCTGGGGAGCAACGGAAGTTCGGCATGTCCATACCCGATGCTCCAGCGTGGCCATGGCCCGCATTCCGCCATGAACCAGCGTTCTTTCCCATGCGTCCCACGGCGCGGGTAGCACCACATGGCACAACGCGATGGGTTCGCGCCTTATCCACTCTCGTAGGGCGTTTAACAAGGGCAGCGCGGCATCGACGTGCCTGGGCAACCATAGCTGCGCCGTTTGGCTCGACAGCGGCTGCACCCAAGTAGCCGCGAGAATATGCTCGCCCGCCATGGCCACCCATAGGCCTCGCCAATCGGCCGAGCGGGCCGTGGTCAGGGCGTGCTGCAAATCCGCCTGCTGGGTAGCGTTATGAACGGCTGCCAAATGCAGCAGCGCCTCGCGCCGACGGTGGTCGGTGCAGGGCCGAACGACAAGGTGGCTGAGTGGCGAACGACGTGTCATGTTAGATAATCGGGTAATATGAAAAAGCCCCTATGAGTCAAGGAGGGTCCCCCTACGTTATGCGCCTGTTATTAGTAGAAGACGACCCCAGCTTAGCATCGGGAATTCGCATCGCCCTAAAACCCGAACACTATACGGTGGATCATCTTACCGATGGAGAGAGTGCGCTCAACGCACTCCAAAGCGAACCCTTTGATGCCGTCATACTGGATCTCGGTTTACCCAACGTGGATGGTATAGAGGTATTACGGACGATTAGACGTCACGGCAATCACGTGCCCATTTTAGTACTCACTGCCCGTGATGCCGTGGATCATCGCATTGAAGGACTCGATTCAGGCGCCGATGACTATCTCACCAAGCCATTTGAGGTGGATGAACTCAAGGCACGTTTACGCGCCCTGCTACGTCGTAGCCAAGGCCACACGAATGACGTGTTGAGATTTCGCGGCATTAGCTTGGATCCTCAATCATTGATCGTGACCTATCAACACCAGACGGTTCCCCTGTCACGTCGTGAACTCGCGTTGCTTCAAGAGTTTATGAGTCATCCAGGACGTGTTTTCACCCGCGATACGCTCACTCGATTGATTTATGGGTGGGAAGAGGAGGTAGAGAGCAACGCCATTGAAGTTCATATCCATCATTTAAGGCGCAAGCTATTTCCCGATGTGGTGCGAACGGTACGAGGGATTGGTTATGTCATGGATAAACCCGAGCTGGTAGCTCCATGACCTCCATTCGCCGTCGCACGTTAGGCCTCGTCCTACTCGTCTTTGGCATTAGCATGCTGATCATTGGCTATATCAGCTATCGCTATGCCGCTCGCGAAATCGAGGCGTTGCATGATAGGAGCTTGGCGCAAAATGCCGTGTTGCTAGAGGGACTACTTCAAGCCCCTTTGCCCGAATACGAACAGTCATTGCTGATTAGTAGCCTAGAAAAAGCCCTATCGGCCCCCCACCAACGTGTTACCTCTGCGACAGCTGACACCCTGCGTGAACTCGCCTTTCAATTGTGGGAAGAGGATCGTCTGCTACTACGCTCTGCCAGCGGACCGAGCACGCCGCTGGCTCAGCAACCGGCTGGCTACTCGACGATCACGGTGGACGAGTACGAGTGGCGCGTGTACGTCCTGGATATTCCCAACAGCCCCAAACGCGTGGTGGTCAGCGAGCGCGAGGACGTGCGCGGCGAGCTGATCAGCGCCGTGGCGCTTCGCACGCTGCTGCCAGACCTGATCGGCTTACCTTTCTTAACGCTGCTGCTATGGTGGTCCATCGGCTGGGGGCTGGCGCCTCTTTCCCGCATGGCGGAACAGATCCGTAATCGCGACCCACATAACCTACAGCCGCTAACACTCTATCCGCTGCCCCAGGAGCTAGGCACTATTGCCGGGGCGTTGAACCGGCTCTTAGAGCGGCTGCGCCAGCTGCGTGTGCGCGAGAAACGCTTCATTGCCGATGCCGCCCACGAGCTGCGTACCCCACTGGCGGTGCTGGATCTTCACGCCCAGAATGCGTTAGCGGCCGATAACGCCGAAGATCGTGAAGCGTCGCTGCACTACTTGCGTAGCGGTGTCGCTCGCTCGACGCGTCTAGTGTCCCAGTTACTCACCCTAGCGCGCCTAGACCCCGAAGAGGAACCGTTGCCTGAACTGCGCCATGCCAACGTGCTGCTGGAAACCCGAGAAACCCTGGCCAAGCTTTCGCCACTGGCGGCAGAGCGCCAACAGCAGCTGCTGCTCAATGCCGATGATCAAGCCGACTGGACGATGGAAGAGGAGCCTGGTGCGATTGAAACCCTGGTGCAGAATTTGGTCGGTAACGCAATCCAGCACTCCCCCGAGCAGAGCACCATTACGATTACCCTTGAGGCTGCCGTGCTGAGCATTACGCTGATGGTGGATGACCAAGGGCCAGGCATACCGGTTCACGAGCGCAGTCAGGTAGTAGAACGTTTTCAGCGCGCAGGCCCTGGGGCGGGAGCAGGGCTAGGGTTATCCATCGTCGAGCGCCTAGTAAAGCGCCATGAAGGCTTGCTACGACTCGAAGATGCTCCCGGTAATGGCCTACGCATCAGGGCAGTATTAGCGAGAGATGCGCTGGCTCAGCGCCAGGCAAAAAAATGAGAAAAAATGTAACACAAGGGATGTCTTAAGATTGTGATAAGAATTCCGTGCAAATGTGAAGGTACAAAGCAGGCGCGTGGTGAATGACCTGCTTCTTCACAACCACGGAGGTACCCCTCGATGAACCAAACACTGCATTCTCATACGCCGCTTGTTCAATTCGGTGCTACCCCGCTACTCACCACTCCGGCACCCAAGCAGCTCACCCCGGACAGCCCGGCAATGACCGTACTGACCGATTTTACCCAGGTCATGCCGCAGTCTATTGCCGGAGACACTCCGATTGATGACGCCCACCTTAAAATGCGTCACGGCGGTGTTCGTCTGCTGTTTGTCATGGACAAGCAGGCTCACTGCATTGGCGTGCTCACCGCCAAAGAGGTGATTGGCACTCGGCGCATCAATTTGGCCATGCAGCAGCGCAATCTTGAGCGTTCGGAAGTCACCGCCGCGATGATCATGACGCCCTGGGAAAAACTCAGCGCCATGCCGCTGGAGCAGCTGGCATCGCTCACCATTGAAGATCTCGTGTTATCAATGGAAAGCTTTACCGAGCAGCACCTGTTAATTACCGAACGTAAGCCAAATCAGGAACTGAGCGTGCGCGGCATTATCTCTGCCACTGATATCCAATCGGCCATGGGCAGCCGTTTGAATACCCAACCACCCACAACGGTGGTTCCCATGGCGCGCAGCTTCGCCGATATCTGCCAAGTCATTACCGGCCACGACTTATAGGCCACCAAGGCGCGTGGTCTTAAATGCCACGCCGCCTGTCGACATATAAGCTCCTAACGAAACGCCCCTTATCCAACGATAAGGGGCGTTTTTATTGGCCTGCCTAACCAAGCGGCTAGGCAGGATAGCCAACCGCCTTAGAAAAGACTGGCGTTGATCAGCAGATGTGCCACGATACTGGCTACGTAACCTAACAAAATAGCAGGCACCCAGCGCAAATGCACCGCAAACGTATAGATACCACGGGCTTGCCCCATCAGCGCTACCCCGGCAGCCGATCCCATGGAGAGCAGGCTGCCCCCCACACCGGCTGTCAGAGTGATCAGCAGCCAGTTGCCTTCCGACATATCCGGCGCCATGGAGAGCACGGCGAACATCACTGGAATGTTATCCACCACCGCTGAGATCAGCCCCAGCACGACGTTGGCCCACACCGGGTCCCAGCCGCCGTAAAGCGTTTCCGAAAGCAGGCTGAGATAGCCCATGAACCCCAGGCCACCCACACACATCACCACCCCGTAGAAGAACAGCAGCGTGTCCCACTCGGAGCGGGCGATACGGCTGAAGATATCGAACGGCACCACGCTGCCTAGCTGCTCCAGCTTTTTCCAATCTCCGCGGCGGGAGTAACGCTCACGTTTGCGCTCCAGCGAACGGGGCAAACTGCGCCGCAGGTAATAGCCAAAGAATTGCAGCAGGCCTAGACCAAACATCATGCCCATAGCGGGCGGTAGGTACAGAATCGAGTGGCACAACACCGAGATCGCCACGGTGATCAAGAACAGTACGATGATGCGCCGGGCGCCCCGCTTCAACCACACGTTCTCGGTGAGCGCAGCGGGCTGACGATTGACGATGAAAAAGTTCATGATCACCGCAGGCACCATGAAATTCACGATGGCAGGTACCAACAGTGCAAAGAAGCCTTCGAAAGGCACCTGACCGGCTTGCCACACCATCAGTGTGGTGATATCGCCAAACGGGCTGAACGCACCACCGGCGTTGGAGGCCACCACCACGTTGACACAGCAGAGGCTGATAAACTTGTTATCCCCCTCGGCGACCTTTAGCACCACCGCACACATCAGCATGGCAGTCGTCATGTTGTTGGCGATGGACGAAATACCGAACGCCAAACAGCCGGTAATCCAGAATAGGCTCCGGTAGCTAAACCCCTTGCGCACCAGCCACGCACGCAGTGCATCGAACACACGACGCTCTTCCATGGCGTTGATGTACGTCATCGCCACCAGGAGGAACAGCAGCAGCTCGGTATACTCGAGCAGCGTCTCTTTGAAGGCGCTCTCTGCCTCATGGGGCATACCTGCTTGTACGTAGACCCACGCGACCATAGCCCAGATCAGGCCAGCAGCCACCAGAACCGGTTTGGATTTACGCATGTGGATGATTTCTTCACTCATGACCAGGGCATAGGCCAGAATGAAAATGGTCACGGAGACAATACCGGCAAGTGAGGTGGTGAGATCGAGGGGGCCAGCAGCAGCAAAAGCAAGAGAAGGAAAAGCGAAGAGGCAGAGTGCGGTCAACAACCAAGCAACGCGGCAAGCGGGATGCCGAGTTGCAAGGACGTTAGGTGGTTTCATAGCAGCGTGATCCTGGCAGGGTTAGAGAATACCGCCACGATAATAAGCACACTAACTATGTGCTGCAACGCAGCGATGGCGCATAAGATGCGACTATTTGCCGCATCTTGTAAAGCGCTTTATTCATCCAACTGCAATTAATTGTGACACGGCACTTATTCGACGGTCACACTCTTGGCAAGGTTACGCGGTTGATCCACATCGGTGCCTTTGAGCACCGCTACGTGATAGCTCAGCAGCTGCAACGGTAGAGTGTAGAGCAGTGGTGCCAGTGCTTCGTGTACTTCAGGAAGTTCCAACACACGGATATCATCTTGAGAGCTGATTCCTACCTTTTGATCGGCAAACACAAACAGCTGGCCGCCGCGGGCGCGCACTTCTTGAAGGTTGGATTTCAGCTTTTCCAACAGGTCATCATTCGGGGCTACTGAAATTACCGGCATCTCGCTATCCACCAGCGCCAGCGGGCCGTGCTTAAGCTCCCCGGCAGGATAGGCTTCCGCATGGATATAGGAAATCTCCTTGAGCTTCAGCGCGCCTTCTAAAGCAATGGGGTAGTGCGCCCCACGACCCAGGAAGAGCGCGTGATGCTTCTCTGCAAATGCCTGAGAAAGCACTTCGATCTGCCGATCGAGACCCAACACCTGCTGACAGAGCGCGGGCAGTGCCTGCAGGGCGCCAATGATCTCTGGCTGCTCTGGCTGGCCTTTCGCTTTACTGACCGATAGCGTCAACAGCATCAGCGCAATCAACTGAGTGGTAAAGGCTTTAGTCGAGGCCACACCAATTTCGGGGCCTGCGCGGGTCATCAGCGACATGTCCGACTCCCGCACCAGCGAGCTTCCGGGCACGTTGCAGATCGCCAGCGAGCCGACATAGTTGAGCGTTTTAGCAAAGCGCAGCGCCGCCAGCGTATCGGCCGTTTCTCCAGACTGGGACAGCGTTACAAAGAGCGTGCCTTCCGGCACCACCGGGTGGCGGTAGCGATATTCCGACGCCACTTCGACCTGTACCGGCACCCCAGCATAGCGCTCCAACCAGTAACGCGCGACCATGCCTGCATGGTAGCTGGTGCCACAGGCAATAATATGCACATGGCGCGTTTTCTGGAACAACGCCAGCGCATCCGGCCCAAAACTCTCTACCAACACGCCGTGGCTACTTAAACGCCCTTCCAGCGCGGCACTAATAACGGCGGGCTGCTCAAAAATCTCTTTGAGCATGTAATGACGATATTCGCCTTTGCTAGCCGCACCGTCGCCATGTTCAAAGGTATGGATAGGGCGCTCAACGTCATTGCCTTGGCGATCAACAATGCGAATCACCCCATGCTCACGCAGCTCGACTAAATCGCCCTCTTCCAGATAGATAAAGCGGTCGGTCACTTGAAGCAGCGCCAGCGGATCAGAGGCTAAAAAGGCTTCATCAATACCAACACCTACCACCAAGGGGCTGCCTTGGCGTGCGCCCACGACCACGCCGGGCTCGGCCGCACTCATTACACCCAGGGCGTAGGCACCGCCCAAGCCACTAACAATCTCTTGTGTCGCCTCAAACAGCGTCTTGCCCGTAGCGAGTTTGTCCGCCAGCAGGTGGGCAATCACCTCGGTATCGGTTTCCGAGGTGAAGGTATAGCCACTGCCCTGCAGCGTCTCTTTAATCTGCTCGTAGTTTTCGATAATGCCGTTATGCACCACGGCGACGTTATCGCTGCTGTGGTGCGGATGGGCATTGGCCTCGGAGGGTTTGCCGTGGGTGGCCCAGCGCGTGTGCGCGATACCGCTGTTGCCTGGCAGCGCGGCGGCGTCCAACTGTTCAGCGAGTGCCGCGACTTTGCCCAAAGCCCGGTGACGCGTTAACACACCGCTGTTAAGCACCGTCATGCCAGAAGAATCGTATCCGCGATACTCCAAGCGTTTCAGCCCTTCCAACAAGATTCCCTGCACATTACGCTGCGCAACCGCCGCGACGATGCCACACATAACTTGTTCTCCTAAGGCGCTCTCACGCCGTGTAATCCAACGTGCTAATACGTTTATTTAACCTTTTTAACCGGGCGCGGCCAGTCGGGCTTCTCTAGCTGCCGGCTGCGGGTGACCGCTAATGCATACTCAGTCACATCTTTTGCAATCGTGGAACCAGCGCCCACAGTGGCACCCTTACCTACCGTGACAGGTGCCACTAAGGCAGTGTTGGAGCCGATGAAGGCGTTATCGCCAATTTCGGTGCGATGTTTGTTCACGCCATCGTAGTTGCAGGTAATGGTGCCCGCGCCCACGTTCACATCGCGCCCCAATCGAGCATCACCCACATAGCTTAAATGATTGATTTTGCTGCCTTCACCCACATCGGCATTTTTGGTTTCGACAAAATTGCCCACCTTGGCTTTCACGGCTAAGCGCGTGCCAGGACGCAGCCGTGCGTAGGGGCCGACCTGGTTAAGACCCGCCGCCACGGCCGTGTCGATGACGCTGTGGCTGTGAATCTCACTCTCTGCGCCAATGGTGCTGTTTTTGATAATGCAGTAGGGGCCTACCCGCACGCCTTCGCCAAGTTCGACGTCCCCTTCAAAAACACAGCCTACGTCGATGAAGACGTCGTGGCCGCAGGTAAGCTTACCGCGCACATCAATTCTCGCTGGGTCAGCCAAGGCAACGCCTTGGGCCATGAGCGTCTCTGCCGTCTGCTGCTGGTAAGCGCGCTCCAAGCGGGCCATTTGCGAGCGGTTATTGACCCCCTCTACCTCGGTGGCGTTATGGGGCTGCGCCGTGGCGACCTTGACGCCTTCGCTGGCTGCCATGGCGATAACGTCCGTCAGGTAGTACTCGCCCTGGGCATTTTCCGCTGATAGCTGGGGCAACCAGCGCTTCAACTGGGCACTGGTCATGGCCATAATGCCGGTGTTGCACTCGGTAATTGCCAGCTGTTCGTTGTTGGCATCTTTCTGTTCCACAATCGCCACGGCGTGACCATCGCTGTCGCGCACAATACGGCCGTAGCCGCTGGGGTCATCTAACGTGACCGTTAACAGGCCCATATGTTGCTCATCCACCTGAGCCAGTAGATTAGCTAGCGTATCGCGGCGAATCAGCGGCACATCGCCATATAGTACCAGTACAATACCGCTGCCTAAGTGAGGTTGAGCTTGGGCAACCGCATGGCCGGTGCCCTTCTGCTCTTCCTGCAACGCAAACGAGACCTTGAACTCCGCCAGCGCCTCACGCAGCTGGTCGGCACCGTGACCAATCACCACGTGAGTACGGCTAGGGTTCAGACCACTGGCCGTTGCCAGTACGTGCTCTACCATGGGCTTACCCGCTAGCGTGTGCAGTACTTTGGGCAACTGAGAGCGCATCCGTGTGCCTTTACCTGCGGCTAAGATGACGATATCGAGGTCGTGCATGTCATTCACCTGTTTGCATTTGGCGATTCGCTGAGGAGGCCGTCCAGGGCTCGATGCCCAGTTCATCGATCAGCGCATCACCGAAATAGTTGACGAAGGCGGGGCTCGCCAAGCTACGCCAACGCTCCCCCTCACGTACTAACATCAAAATATTGAGGTTGTTTTCGACGGCCAGCTGCATACCCTGCTCGGTCCCCACGACGGTGAGCGCCGTGGCCCAAGCATCGGCCCAGGCATTGGAGGGGTGGAACACCGATACCGACGCTAGCCGATGCTTGATGGGCTGACCGGTTCGCGGATCCAGAAGATGCGAGAAACGCTCACCATCGACTTCAAAGTAGTTACGGTAATCACCGGAGGTAGCCACCGACATGCCCTCCAACACAATCACATGTTGCGCTTCCGGTACCCCGCTTTGCGGCACTTCAATGCCGACACGCCAAGGCGTTTGATCTTCGATGTCCCGGTAACCGCGGGCAATCAGCCCGCCACCGATATTAACCAGGTAATTATCGATGCCCTCCTGATCCAGATACGCCGCCACGCGATCGGTAGCGTGGCCTTTGGCGACGCCAGAGAGATCGGCAAATACATCCCGGAGGCGACGCGCCTGCATCCGCTGGGTATCCACCTCGACTGCATCGAACCCAATCGTGGCCATGCGCTCGCTTAACTCGGCCTCGCTAGGCACCTCTTCGGGACGTGCCTCGGGACCAAAGCTCCATAGATTCACCACATCGCCAATGGTGATATCAAACGCCCCTTTGCTTGCTTCCGACACCGAGCGGCTTATCGCCAGCACTTCGATCAGCTCGTTAGAGAGCGGCTGCCACTCGTTGAGCGGCGCGTCGTTAAAGGCGACTAGTTCTGAATCGTCACGGTAGGTCGACATCGCTTGGTCAACGTCTTCCATCTCGGCCAATATGCCCTCTTCCAAAGCATTGGCTTCGCCCTGCGTCAGCGGGTCGACCAGAGTAATTTGATAATAGGTGCCAAAAATACCGCCTTCAAAGCGCACTGGTGACTCCAGCGGCCGATCATTTTCTGAACAGCCCGCCAGCAAAACGCCCACCAGCGCCACGACGCCCAGTCGCTTACACGCAGTTTGATAGCCTTTCATCCGATGTCCTTCATTGAACGCGCGGGTTAGAAATGAAAAAACCAGAGTAGCCAGGCACCAAACAGCACGCGGTATACCACGAACGGCTGCATCCCCAGCTTTTTGATTACGACGAGAAAGTAGTGAATACACACGAAGGCGCTGATACCCGATAAAAGCACCCCTATTAGCATAGCGGGTACGTCGATCGAGTGAGGCGCTTTGACGAGATTCACCGCTTCGAGGCCACCGGCGAGCACGATGACGGGAATCGAGAGCAAAAACGAGAAGCGCGCGGCGCCTTCTCGATTCATGCCAACCATCAGCGCCGCGGTCATCGTGATCCCCGAGCGCGACGTACCGGGGATCAGCGCTAATACCTGAGCGCCGCCGATGATCAGTGCGTCTTTTAGCGTCAACTGATACTCGCTGCGGGTACCGCGCATTTTCCAGTCGGCGTAGCCTAGCAGTAAGCCGAACCCTATCAGGCTAAGGCCGATGATCAGCGTCGAGCGCATGTAGCCTGCGATCAGGTCATGGAGGAGAAAGCCGACGATGCACACCGGCAAGGTGGCCACGACTACCCAAAACGCTAGACGCGCATCCTCATTGACGCCGTTGCCTCTTACCGCCGTGAGGCTGCTGGCGATCATTTGCCAAATTTCCTGGCGAAAATAGAGGACGACGGCGCTCAAGCTACCCAAGTGGAGTGCCACATCGAACGCGAGACCTTGATCTTCCCAGGTGGTGAGCACCGGCACCAAAATCAGATGAGCGGAGCTGGAAATCGGAAGAAATTCTGTGAGCCCCTGCACCACCGCCAATACTACCACTTGGAGCCAATCCATAGGTCGTCCTGTCTGTATTACGTCATTAAATGATGTGTAAGCACCTGCAGCGGCGCTTAGGATACACATCCAGCCATTCATTGTCCGCACCGGTGAAGCGCGCAAATTCATAAGAAGGTATAGAGCTTATGCAACGGTAAGCTACAATAGGCGCCTATTAGAAGTGTGCGTCCCTGCAAGGTACCTCATGACTCAGACCGTAGAAACGCCAGTGGTTCCCAATCGCGAGTTAGATAGCCAAGAGGCTAAGCGCGTAACCTATATCGGCGCTTGGCTGGACGGTTTGCTGAGCATTATCAAAGTCGCCGTTGGTTTTTTTGTCGGCTCTGCTGCGCTGATTGCCGATGGTATCCATTCGCTCTCTGATCTTGTGACCGATGGGTTCGTGCTGGCAGCCATTCACTATGGCCGCCAGGAGCCCGACAACGACCACCACTACGGCCATGGCCGAATCGAAACCCTCACCACGCTGCTATTAGGCAGCGTCCTAATCTTCGTGGCGGGGGGTATTGCGTGGTCAAGCGTGGATCGCCTGTTGAGCGGCACAGAAGTGGGCGCCCCGGGGGCGCTTGCGATCGTCATCGCCATACTGGCACTGATTAGCAAAGAGTGGATTTTTCGCTACACCATGCGGGTCGCGAAACGCTTGAAATCCAAGCTTTTAGAAGCCAACGCTTGGCACTCGCGCAGCGACGCACTTTCAACCGCCGTGGTGCTGGTGGCTTTAGTAGGCGCACAGTTTGGCTTGGGCTGGCTAGATGCTGTGGCCGCCATTATCGTTGGCCTGATGGTCGGTAAAGTGGGTTTAGACCTGTTGTGGGAGTCCGCTCGCGAACTGGTCGACACCGCACTCCCCGAAACAGTACAGCAGCAGATGCATGACGTGGCGTGTAGCGTCCCCGGCGTGGATAGCGTGCACGACCTGCGCACCCGTCAATCGGCAGGTTGGGTGATGGTCGATCTGCATGTGGTGGTGGGGCCTAAAATTACCGTCTCGGAAGCTCATGAAATCGGTAATGAAGTGAGCCGCCGTTTGCGCCACGAGTTTCCTTTGCTCACAGATGTTATCTTCCACGTTGACCCAGAAGATGACGCCGGTGAAGGCGACCCCAGCCGCTTGCCCGGCCTGCCGCTGCGTCCAGAAGTGGAAGCGGCGCTGAACGAGCGCTGGTACAAACATCCGGTATGGCGCACGCTGAACGAGCTACAGCTCCACTACTTAGAAGATAAGGTATCGGTATCGCTGATTATTGGCGACGCCGTTCACCAGCCGCCTCAGTGTTTGGCGAGCCAGCTCAAGGCGCTCGCCAGCGACATCGAGTGGCTGGGTCATGTGGAGGTCATGTTCATCACCCGGGCGGCCAGTAGCGCCATGCGCTAGGCTACCCTAACCCAGGTCAGACGCCGGCAAGTATGGCCGTTGCAATACTGAAGTAAATCAGTACGCCGGTGGCGTCGATCAGCGTGGTCACCAGCGGAGCCGAGGCCGTCGCGGGGTCTACTTTGAAGCGCTCCAAAACGAACGGCAAGCACATGCCGATCAAGCTGCCAAACAGCACGATGGTCACCATGCTGAGCGCCACGATGATGGCCACCGCTTCCCCGCCACGAAAAATCCCAATGGGGGCGACGGCAATGGCCATGGTCAAACCCAATGAACCAGCCACCAACAGCTCACGCCCCAGCATCTTGCTCCAATCCTTCACGCCTACGTCGCCGGTGGCCATGCCGCGCACCATCAGCGTGGCGGCCTGCGCACCGGCATTACCGCCGCTACCGATCAGCAGCGGTAAGAAAAATACCAGCGCCACCTGAGCAGCAATGGTCTCCTCGAAATAAGCGATACCAGCCCCCGAAAAAAGGTTGGCAAAGACCAGTAAGACCAGCCAAAACACGCGTTTGCGGTAAAGACTCCACAGCGGTACCCGGCTCACGCCATCCTCTAGCTGACCGATGGACATCCCTTTGTGGATATCTTCGGTGGCCTCTGACTCAGCAACATCCATGGCATCATCGTGAGTCACGATGCCTACCATACGGCCATCGGCATCAACCACGGGCAGCGCCAGTAAGTCATACCGAGCCACAATTCTCGCCACCTCCTCCTGCGCTTTATCCACAGGGATTTTGATGACATCTTTGATCATGATGTCATCCACCAACGCCCCAGGGCGCGCGACCATCAGTTGACGCAGCGACATGGTGCCGATCAGATGGCCGTCGCTGTCCAACACATAGAGCTGGTAGACCGTTTCCGCATCGGGCGCGGTTTGGCGCACGCGCATCATTGCTTGTGACACCGTCATGCCACTGGCTATGGCAACATAGTCAGAGGTCATGATGGCGCCGGCAGTGCCCTCTTCATAGCTCGCCAAGCGCTTGAGATCCTCGCGCTCCTGGTGCGCCATACGACGCAACAGCGCTTCGCGACGGTCTTCCCCAAGCCGGTTGAACAAATCCGCCCGCTCGTCGGAGCCCATCTCTTCGAGCAGTTTGAGCACCTGGCTATCGGACAGCTCTCCCACCACCTCGAGCTGGCTCTCTTTGGGTAGATAGCCCAACACATTGGCGGCTCGCTCGGTGGAGAGAATGTCCAACACCGTCAGGGCCGCACGTAGCTCCTCATCCTTCTCGATCAGCTCTTCCAGCACTTCCCCAATGTCGGCCGAGCGTATTTCAGCGAGGCGTTCCGCCAATTGCGCCTTGTTGGGCTCTTCCTTGACCAGCTCCTCGAGCAGCTCGGTTTTCAATTCCTGTAAGGCTTCTTCGTTTAGCGCCATCGCTCGCTCCTGAGACGTTCAACTCTGGGATGACTCACCCGCATATTAACAGACAAAAAAAAACGCCCCTTAAACCCTGAATCGGGTTTAAGGGCGTTTGATTACGCAGAGCGTCTAATTAGCCTTTACCCGCCTTCTTACGCAACTGCTGAATCGTTCGCAGTTGGGCAACGGCTTCGGCGAGTTCAGCGGCAGCGCGGGTATAATCCAGCTCCGCTGACTTCTCATTAAAGGCTTTCAGCGCCTGCTGACGCGCTTCTTCAGCAGCGGCCTCGTCGAGGTCGCTGGCACGCGCCGCAGCGTCTGCCAGGATCGTCACGACATCTGGCTGGACTTCCATGAAGCCGCCAGAGACAAAGAAGTTCTCTTCCTTGCCATCATCGTGGATCACGCGGATCGGGCCCGGCTGAAGCTCGGTCAGCAGCGGGGCGTGCCCCGGCAAAATGCCGAGGTCACCCATAATCCCGGAAGCAATCACCTGCTCAACCTTACCTGAGAAGATGGATGCTTCTGCGCTGACGATATTGCAAGTGAAGCTATTCGCCATAGCGAATCCCCCTAATGGACGGGATTACTTCTTCATCTGGTTGGCTTTTTCGACAGCTTCGTCGATGGAGCCGACCATGTAGAAGGCCTGTTCCGGCAGATCGTCGTAGTCACCCGCGAGGATGCCCTGGAAGCCACGGATGGTGTCTTTCAGCGACACGTACTTACCGGGCGAGCCAGTGAAGACCTCGGCCACGAAGAACGGCTGCGACAGGAAGCGCTGGATCTTACGCGCACGGGCAACGGCCAGCTTGTCTTCGTCAGACAGCTCGTCCATACCCAGAATCGCGATGATGTCCTTCAGTTCCTTGTAACGCTGCAGAACGTTCTGAACGCCACGCGCTACGTCGTAGTGCTCTTCACCGACGACCAGCGGGTCCAGCTGACGCGAGGTGGAGTCCAGCGGGTCGATCGCGGGGTAGATACCCAGCTCAGCGATTGAACGCGCTAGTACTACAGTTGCATCCAGGTGGGAGAAGGTGGTCGCCGGCGACGGGTCAGTCAAGTCATCCGCAGGGACGTAAACGGCCTGCACGGAAGTGATAGAACCGGTTTTCGTAGAGGTGATACGTTCCTGCAGAACGCCCATCTCTTCGGCCAGCGTCGGCTGATAACCTACCGCAGACGGCATACGACCCAGCAGGGCGGATACTTCGGTACCGGCCAGGGTGTAACGGTAGATGTTGTCGACGAACAGCAGAACGTCGCGGCCTTCATCACGGAATTTTTCCGCAATGGTCAAACCGGTCAGCGCCACGCGAAGACGGTTACCGGGTGGCTCGTTCATCTGACCGTAGACCAGCGCTACCTTGTCGATAACGTTGGATTCGGTCATTTCATGATAGAAGTCGTTACCCTCACGCGTACGCTCACCGACACCAGCGAATACAGAGTAGCCGCTGTGCTCGGTGGCGATGTTGCGGATAAGCTCCATCATGTTAACGGTTTTACCAACACCCGCACCGCCGAACAGACCAACCTTACCGCCTTTCGCGAAGGGGCAGACCAGATCGATGACCTTGATACCGGTCTCGAGCAGCTCGTTAGACGCTGCCTGATCGGCATAGCTCGGCGCTTTTCGGTGGATCGGCATACGCTCTTGCTCACCGATCTCACCTGCTTCGTCGATCGGCTCGCCGAGTACGTTCATGATGCGACCCAGCGTTTCCTTACCGACCGGTACGGAAATCGCGGCACCTGTGTTGGTTACGTCCAAGCCACGTTTCAAGCCCTCGGTGGAGCCCATGGCAATGGCGCGTACTACGCCGTCGCCCAGCTGCTGCTGGACTTCGAGGATGGTCTCAACGTTGGAGACCTTCAGCGCGTCGTAGACCTTGGGCACAGAGTCCCGCGGAAACTCTACGTCAATCACCGCGCCGATGATTTGTACGATACGTCCGCTCATCTTGGTTCCTCTCAAAAACCTGCAAATGAAACCTGTTTGCCGGGAGCCACCTTAGCGATGGCAGGCTCCCTTGGCGTTATACGGCTGAAGCGCCGCCGACGATCTCGGAAATTTCCTGGGTGATGGCGGCCTGACGGGCCTTGTTGTACACCATCTCCAGATCGTCGATCAGGTTGCCCGCGTTATCAGTGGCACTCTTCATAGCGATCATTCGGGCGGCCTGTTCGCACGCACCGTTTTCGACTACCGCCTGATACACCTGCGATTCGATGAATCGAACCAACAGGCCGTCTAACAACGCCTTGGCATCCGGTTCATACAGGTAGTCCCAGCTTCCGGGACGGGCGTTTTCTTCGTCATGCTTCGCGTCAGCGCCCATATCGGACGACAGCGGAAGAATCTGACGTACAACGGGACGCTGTGTCATGGTATTAACGAATTCGTTATATACCACGTACAGACGGTCTAGACGCCCGTCGTCGTACGCTTCGAGCATGACCTTAACACTACCGATCAGACCCTCAACGGTCGGTGCTTCTCCTAAACCACTTTTGGCGGCAACCAAGTTGCCCCCGTAGTTACGGAAGAAAGCACCGGCTTTCGAACCGAGGGCACAGAAGTCCAGCTCAGCGCCTTGCTGTTTCCAGGCAACGGCGTCTTTCACCACTGCTTTGAACAGGTTGACGTTCAAGCCGCCACACAGGCCACGATCGGTGGAGACCACAATGTAACCAACGCGCTTTACCTCGTTACGCTCGACCATATAGTCGTGCTTGTACTCGGGGTTTGCGTCGGCAATGTGGCCTACCACGTTACGAATCTGCTTGGCGTACGGCTGGCCAGCCTTCATCAGATCTTGCGCTTTACGCATTTTCGATGCAGCTACCATCTCCATGGCGCTGGTAATCTTCTGCGTATTTTTAATGCTCCCGATCTGGGTGCGTATCTCTTTTGCAGCTGCCATAGCGATCTACCTTTCGTTCGTGGCTCTCAGAAAGCATGCAAGCCCGCCCGCAGGCGGGCCGGACATTACCAGCTCTGAGTCGCCTTGAACTTCTCGAGACCTGACTTCAAGCCGTCCTGAATCTCGCCGTTGTAGTCGCCGGTCTGGTTGATCTTATCGAGCAGCTCGCTGTGCTCAGACTTCATGTAATCGTGCAGAGCACGTTCGAAGTCCAGCACCTTATCGACGCTCACGTCGTCCAGGTGACCTTCGTTAGCGGCGTACAGAGACAGCGCCATTTCCGCCACTGACATCGGCGAGTACTGCTTCTGCTTCATCAGTTCGGTCACGCGTTGGCCGTGCTCGAGCTGCTTGCGCGTCGCTTCATCAAGGTCAGAGGCAAACTGCGAGAACGCCGCCAGTTCACGATACTGAGCCAGGGCTAGACGAACACCGCCACCCAGCTTCTTGATGATTTTGGTCTGCGCAGCACCACCTACACGAGAAACCGAGAGACCTGCGTTAATCGCCGGACGAATACCGGAGTTAAACAGGTTGGTTTCCAAGAAGATCTGACCATCGGTGATGGAGATAACGTTGGTCGGAACGAACGCCGATACGTCACCACCTTGTGTTTCGATGATCGGCAGTGCGGTCAAAGAACCGGTTTTGCCTTTCACTTCACCGTTGGTGAACTTCTCAACGTAGTCAGCGTTAACGCGCGCAGCGCGCTCCAGCAGACGCGAGTGGAGATAGAAAACGTCACCGGGGTAAGCTTCACGGCCCGGCGGACGACGCAGCAGAAGCGATACCTGACGGTACGCAACGGCCTGCTTGGAAAGATCGTCATACACGATCAGCGCGTCTTCACCACGGTCACGGAAGTACTCGCCCATGGTGCAACCAGAGTAAGCGGCCAGGAACTGCATCGGTGCCGGATCGGCAGCGCCTGCAGCGACGATGATGGTGTGTTCCAACGCGCCGTGCTCTTCGAGCTTGCGAACGACGTTAGCAATGGTCGACTGCTTCTGACCGATCGCTACGTAGACACAGGTAACGCCCTTGCCTTTCTGGTTGATGATCGCATCGATGGCAATGGCAGATTTACCAATCTGACGGTCACCGATGATCAGCTCACGCTGACCACGACCGATCGGCACCATAGCGTCGATAGATTTCAAACCAGTTTGGATCGGCTCATCAACGGACTGACGGGTGATAACGCCGGGCGCTACTTTTTCTACCGCGTCGGTCAGTTTAGCGTTGATCTCGCCTTTGCCGTCAATGGGGTTACCCAACGCATCGACAACGCGACCAATCAGCTCAGGGCCTACCGGAACTTCAAGAATGCGACCGGTACACTGAGCGGTCATGCCTTCTTCAAGCTGCAGGTAGTCACCCAGGACAACAGCACCGACGGAGTCACGCTCCAGGTTCAGTACCATGCCGAAAATGCTGTTGGGGAATTCGATCATTTCACCGAACATCGCGTCTTCGAGGCCGTGAATTTTCACGATACCGTCGGAAACGCTGACGATGGTGCCCTGATTACGGGCTTCAGATGCGACGTCAAGCTTTTCAATTCGCTGCTTGATGATGTCGCTGATCTCGGAAGGATTCAGTTGCTGCATGCCATGTCCCTCAGACTCAAGCGGTCAGCGCTTCGGAAAGTCGGTTCAATCGACCACGCACCGAACCGTCAATGACGGTATCGCCGGCACGCAGGATGACACCGCCAATCAGCGCCTTGTCCACCTGAGTAGTAATGGAGATTTCGCGATTCAGACGTTTCTTGAGCGCGGTTGCTAGCTTGGTCTGCTGTTGGCTGTCCAGCGCATAGGCGGACGTCACCAGTACCTCAACACGCTGCTCATGTTCGGCACGCAGGTGCTCGAACTGCTCAGCGATAAAAGGTAGGGCCATCAAGCGACCTTGGTCGGCCAGGGTATCCAAAAAGCGCGACACGTCGGCATTCTGCTCCGGTAACATATCGGAAAGCAGGGCTACCTTTTTGTCGTTCTCAAGCTTTGGACTACCCAACAAGCGACGAACGTCGCTATTGGCAACCGCAGTGCTTAAAAAAACAAACGCCTGGGACCAGCTATCAAGCGCCTCATGATCACGCGCGTATTCAAACGCCGCCTTAGCGTAAGGACGAGCGACGGTAAGTAATTCCGCCATGGGTCACCTCCTTACAGTTCAGCAGCAAGCTCATCAAGTAACTTGCGATGTGCTTTCTCGTCGACCGAAGCTTCTAATACACGCTCGGCACCAAGGATGGCGAGGTGAGAAACCTGGGCACGAAGCTCGTCTTTTGCACGATTTACTTCTTGCTCAATTTCGGAACGAGCGCTTGCCATCAGGCGTTCGCCTTCAGCGCGAGCCTGTTCGCGTGCTTCTTCGATCATCTGAGCAGAGCGCTTGTTGGCTTGCTCGAGAATTTGAGAAGCCTGCTCCTTGCTTTCACGCAACGTTTGCTCAGCGCGCTCTTGAGCTAACTCAAGGTCGCGAGTCGCACGGCTGGCTGCGTCCAAGCCATCAGCAATCTTTTTCTGACGCTCATGAAGCGCGTTGCTGATCGGAGGCCACACATACTTTATGCAAAACCAGACAAAGATCGCGAAGGCGATCGTCTGCCCGATAAGCGTCATGTTGATATTCACAGGGATGTACCTCTGACAAGTTCGTGGCGACCGGAGTGAAACAAAACCGAGCGGATGTCCGCTCGGTTAAGCTGCATTAACCGGCGACAACGAAGATCAGGTACATCGCGATACCAACACCGATCATCGGAACGGCGTCAAGCAGACCGGCCATGATGAAGGTTTTGGTTTGCAGCTGGTCGCCCAGTTCCGGCTGACGCGCAGTAGACTCAAGCAGTTTGCCGCCCAGAAGAGCGAAGCCAATGCCGGTAGCTAGTGCGCCCAGACCGATGATGATGGCAGCTGAGAGATAAACCATTTCCATGATGTTGCTCCTGAGTTTAAGTTTTGGTTAAGGGTTGAGGGTTAATGAAAACGTCGTTGCTTGGTTTAGTGATGTTCGTGCGCCGCGCTGAGGTATACAACCGACAGCGTGGTGAAAATAAAGGCCTGCAGCGTTACCACAAGGATGTGGAAGATGGCCCATGGCACGTCCAACAGCCAGATTGCCCAGAACGGCAGTAGAGCAATCAGAATAAAGATAACTTCACCGGCAAACATGTTACCGAACAGACGCAGGCCAAGGCCTAACGGCTTCACCAGCAGGCCAATCACTTCAAGTACCAGGTTGAAAGGGATCAGCGCCCAGTGATTGAACGGCGTAAGCGACAGCTCTTTGGCAAAACCACCGGCACCTTTGACTTTAATGCTGTAGTAAATAATCAGGCAGAACACGCCCAGCGCCATACCCAGCGTGGCGTTCGGGTCCGTGGTCGGTACAATTTTCATGTACTCAACGCCTAACCGTTTAAAGAGCTCAGGGCCATAGTCGACCGGAATAATTTTCAGCGTGTTCATGAGCAAAATCCACACGAACAGCGTCAGTGCCAGCGGGGCAATGACCGGGTTACGGCCATGGAACGTCGCGCGGGTGAGGTTCTCGATGAACTCAACCACCATTTCAACAGCGTTTTGCAGTCCGCTAGGAACGCCCGTTGTTGCTGCTTTACCGGCTTTACGGAAAATCCAGATAAACAGGAGGCCCATGGCGATCGACCAGCCCATGGTGTCCAGATGAATGGCCCAAAAGCCCATTTCACGAGCTTCTTCGGCGGAGTGCGCCAGCGACCAGCCATTCTCTGGATGTTTACCAAAGGTCAGGTTCTGCAAGTGGTGCTGGATATAGTAAGTCGACGAGACTTCGTTTCCTGCGGCCATAGACATGTCACCTCAATCAGTTGTGCGATTTCCCAGGCATTAACCAAGGTGCAAGCCAATGCGTTAGAACAATCGCAACATAAGCACTAAAAAAGAAAGCGGGGTTTGAGGGAGGCACTACCACGAACACCAAAGCAAACAGTGCCACCGTCAAACCAAACTTACCTGCCTCGGCGCGAAACAGAACCATAGCGCCTGGAGAACGACGCGTTTTACCAAAAATTCCCATGCGCTGTATAAAGAAAGCGTGTGGCAGCAACGCTACCAGTGCTCCCGTTATGACCGATAGCACCCCTGGCATCTGGGCTACCGGATAAGCCAGCAGCACTCCAAGCAGCATCACCACGAGCTGGGCGCCGGTTAGCCGAGCGAAGTAGGCTCGCTGCCGCTGGGTTTCAATTCGCTGCATAAGCTTTCAACATATCGCTAGTAAGCAAATGATTCCCCAGCGCGTTAGATGGGTTGCTGCCGATGTGCCTTTCAAGCGCATCGATAAGCAACCTACACAAATCTTGCGCGATTATAGGGAAGCGCTATCACACCTTCAACCGAAGTTGCACGGATTTCACGCGTTTCAGCGCCGACTTGCGACCAAAGGGCTAAAAACAGGCCATATCTTTCATTAGCGTGCTATTTAATATGCGCCAGAATCCCGTCCAACTCTTCGAGGCTAGTGTAGCGAATGGTGACCTTCCCCTTGCCCTTTTGGCCATGGTCAATCGAAACAGGCGCACCGAGAATTTCGCCCAGGTGGGTTTCTAAGCGGGCCACATCCGGTGTCTTGGCCGCTTGCTTGGCGGTCGGCGCAGGTGCCTGATTGGTTTGCACCTTTTTCACCAGCGCTTCGGTATCGCGCACGGTAAGGTCTTTATTGACCACTTCGTGGGCGACTTGGCGCTGCTGTGCACTGGTTAACGAGAGCAGTGCGCGAGCGTGACCCATATCTAAGTCGCCCCGTTCTAGCAGGGTTTGCACCTCTGGGTCGAGGGCCAGCAGACGAAGTAAGTTGGCAACCTGGGTACGAGACTTACCCACTGCATCAGCAATCTGTTGCTGAGTGAGCTCAAATTCATCGCCCAAACGCTTCAGCGCAATCGCTTCTTCAATCGCGTTGAGGTTTTCCCGCTGGATATTTTCAATCAGCGCTAAGGCCAGCGCGACTTCATCACTCACATGGCGTATGACCGCCGGAATAACGTCCAGCTCGGCCAGTTGCGCGGCGCGCCAGCGGCGCTCACCGGCAATAATTTCATAGCGGTCTTTACCTACCGGACGCACCACGATGGGCTGCATCACGCCTTGGGCGCGAATGGAGTCGGCAAGCTCTTCCAGCGCTTCGGGCTGAATGTCGCGGCGAGGTTGATACTTGCCACGTGTCAATTGACCCAGCGGCAGGCGCTCCAAACGTTCGGGGGCGTCATCCGACATGCCCTCGGTTAGGGACGCCTCAGCGTTGTCCAGCGTTGTCTCGCCGGTGAGATCCAAACTGTCACGACGACGGGCGCCCGCACCAATCAGGGCATCCAGGCCACGTCCTAGCGCGCGTTTACGCGTCATTCGCTTTCCCTCGTACTTTTAACGTTATGTACTTTGAACGCTACAGCGGCAACCGTTACAGCGATAGACGCCGAATCATCTCTTTGGCCAACACGCGATAGGCTTGGCTCCCCCGCGAAAAACGCGCGTATTGAGTGACCGGTACGCCGTGGCTTGGCGCTTCAGCGACTTTCACGTTGCGCGGAATCGTCGTTTTCAAAAGCGCATCGCCGAAAAAGTCGCGTAGCTGCTTATCTACTTCTCGGGTGAGACTGGTGCGCTTATCGTACATGGTGCGCAAAATGCCGGAGACAGCCAGCTCAGGATTCACGCTTTGCTTGATCTGCTCCACCGTATCCAGCAGCGCCGAGAGCCCCTCTAGGGCGTAAAATTCACACTGTAGCGGAATCAGTACGCCATGCGCGGCGGTGAGCGCATTCACCGTCAGCATATTCAGCGATGGTGGGCAGTCGATCAGCACCACGTCGTAATCGTCCGCGACGCTGGCAAGTGCAAGCGATAGGCGGCTTTGACGTTGGTCGCTATCCAGTAATTCCACTTCCGCGGCGGTCAGGTCGCCGTTACCGGGTAGAACATCGTAATGAACCGGCAGCCCGCGAACGATAACCTCGCCCGCAGTGGCTTCGCCAAGCAACACGTCCAGCACGCTTTTCTCAAGATCGTACTTGTCGATCCCGCTGCCCATGCTGGCATGGCCCTGTGGATCCAAGTCCACCAGCAGTACGCGGCGGTCAAGAGCAGCCAGGCTGGCGGCCAGGTTAACGGCTGAAGTGGTCTTGCCCACGCCGCCTTTTTGGTTGGTCAGGGCAATGATCTGGCTCACTACTCAACTCCTTTTGGGGTCAGGATCAACAGCTGCCGCTCGGCCGTTTCAAAGGGTACATTCAACAGGTGGCGCTCGCTGAGTTCAATGCCTTCCGGCAGGTTACGCAGCTCGTCATCAGCACCGGGGCCTTTCATTGCTAGCCACTGGCCATTTGCAGATGGCAGGGGGCGCGTTAGCGTCACGAAATCCACCAAACTGGCAAACGCACGTGAGATCACCTGATCAAAGTGCTGGCCGGTGAACTGCTCTACCCGTGCCTGAGTAGGCGTCACGTTCGTCAGCGCCAACTCCATCACCGCTTGGCGCTGGAAGCGGACTTTCTTGCCATTGCTATCCAGCAGCGTCACCTGAAGTTCGGGCTTCATAATCGCGAGTACCAAGCCGGGTAACCCAGGCCCTGCCCCCACATCCAGCAGCGTTGGGCCGTGAACGTAGGGAGCAACGGCGGCGCTATCCAGTACGTGACGCGAGACCATTTCTTCAACATCACGCACTGCGGTGAGGTTATAAGCCCGGTTCCACTTGTGCAACAGCGCCAGTAAACCAAGCAGTTGCTCTCTCTGTTCAGCGCTAATCACAACCCCTAGCGCTGATAGGCCTTGATCAAGTCGTGATGCAACGCCATTGGGTAAGCTGTTGACCAGCGGCTGGAGTCGACTCATCCGTTGGCCACCTCGGCGTTGGTAATTAGGCGGCGTTTTTTCAGATGCACGAGCAGAATCGATATGGCTGCGGGCGTTACCCCAGAAATCCTGGCTGCATGTGCAAGGGTTTCTGGACGGGTATTGCTGAGTTTTTGGCGAATCTCGTTGGAGAGACCTTCCACCTGGTGATAATCAAGTTCCGCAGGCAGCGGCGTAGCTTCATGACGCTTAAGCTTATCGATCTCATCCTGCTGACGATCAATATAGCCCTGATATTTGGCTTGAATTTGCACCTGTTCGGCCACGGCTTCGTCGTGTACGTCACCGCTTTCCATACCGGGGAGCGAGGTAATATCGGCATACGTCAGCTCAGGGCGTTTCAGCAAATCACTTAAGCAGTACTCTCGGGGTAGCGGCCTGCCGGTTTTTTCAGCGATTTTTTCCGCCGCCGGGCTATTGGGTTGCACCCAAGTGGTGGCCAAGCGTGCAGTTTCCCGCTCGATGGCTTCGCGCTTTTGACTAAATGCGGCCCAGCGCGTGTCGTCGACTAAGCCTAGCTTGCGGCCTTTTTCGGTCAGGCGCAGATCGGCATTGTCTTCACGCAGCAGCAGTCGATATTCCGCCCGCGAAGTAAACATGCGGTAGGGCTCTTTGGTGCCCATGGTGATTAAGTCGTCTACCAAAACGCCGAGGTAGGCTTCATCACGGCGGGGGTACCAAGCGTCGAGCTGTTTAGCGCGGCGAGCGGCGTTTAAGCCCGCCAGTAGCCCCTGGGCACCTGCTTCTTCATAACCAGTTGTGCCGTTGATTTGCCCGGCAAAAAACAGGTTGTGGATAAATTTGGTTTCCAGCGAGTGTTTCAAATCCCGCGGATCAAAGAAATCGTACTCAATGGCATAGCCAGGACGCGTGATGTGTGCGTTTTCTAACCCTTTGATCGAGCGCACCACCTGCAGCTGCACATCAAACGGCAGCGAGGTCGAGATGCCGTTGGGATAGAGCTCGTGGGTATCCAGGCCTTCAGGCTCGATGAACACCTGATGGCTCGATTTGTCGGCAAAGCGGTGCACTTTATCTTCAATCGAGGGGCAGTAGCGCGGGCCGATCCCTTCAATCACGCCAGAGTACATTGGCGAGCGATCCAAGTTACCCAGAATAATCTCGTGCGTGCGCTCGTTGGTGTGGGCGATATGGCAGCTCACCTGCTGGGGATGCATCTCCCGCGAGCCGAGGTAAGACATCACCGGCGTTGGGGTATCACCCGGCTGCTCTTCCAACTGCGAAAAATCGACGGTTTTGGCATCGATACGCGGCGGCGTGCCGGTTTTGAGCCGGTCAACATGAAACGGCAACGCACGCAGTCGTTCTGCCAGCGCGTTGGAGGGCGGATCACCCGCGCGGCCTCCGCGGCTTTGATCCAACCCGATGTGGATAACGCCACCTAGGAAGGTACCGGTTGAGAGCACAACGGATTCTGCGTGAAAGCGAATGCCGGTTTCAGTCACGACGCCGCGTACGGTGTCGTTATCCACAATGAGATCACCTGCCGCCTGCTGAAAAATCGTCAGGTTGGGCTGGTTTTCCAGCATGCCGCGAATGGCGGCTTTGTAGCGGATACGGTCGGCTTGGGCACGGGTTGCACGTACCGCTGGCCCTTTGCGTGCGTTGAGCACGCGAAACTGGATGCCGCCTAAATCCGTGGCTAGCCCCATTGCACCGCCGAGCGCATCAATTTCTTTCACCAAATGGCTTTTGCCGATGCCGCCAATGGCGGGATTGCACGACATTTGGCCAAGCGTCTCGATGTTGTGAGTTAGCAATAGGGTTTGACAGCCCATACGAGCAGAGGCCAGTGCGGCTTCAGTTCCCGCATGGCCACCGCCGATGACAATCACGTCAAAGCGGTCGGGGTAGTTCAAGAGACACCTCGTCTTGTGCCTGTTGGCACGGATGATGTGGTCAGCATATCGGTGCTGATGGAATAAGCCCGCCAGTATAAACCTCCTGTGGGTAACCGTCAGGTTTTTCCACACCCCGGTTTAAGGGTTCTGTCTTTATTAATAACAAAATAAAAATAAATAAGAGAAGTTCTGTTGATGTAGTAACTACTGGTGTGGACAAAATCTGTTGATAAGTCTACTAACGCTAGTTTTATCAATATTTTACATTGTTGACCTTTAGGTGATTAAGCAGCGGAGTGCCTGCGTAGAAGCGGTGTTGGAGCTGTGGATGAAAGTGCGGCTTACCCACAAGGCTGACTGACAACGGGTTATCCACCGCTGGGTACCTGGCTTGTTACCGCACCTGTGAACAACCTGCTTCACATACTCAAATCATGCTGATAAGCGCTCATGGTGGGCTTCGTGGCGAAGTAGCGAGGAGCGTGTAAAAAAATAGTATCCACAGGCAAAAAAAAAATGGCCTGTCATGAAGACAGGCCATTAGATAGGACGTTTTAAGCGCAATATTGGCGATTTAAGAGCGCATGGTTAGCACGACATTAGTGCTTCAGTACCCGTGCCAGGAACGACTGAGTACGTTCGTGTTGAGGAGCATCAAACAGCTGCTCGGGAGTGCCTTGTTCGGCAATTTCGCCTTTATGAATAAAGATGATGCGGTCGGCCACCTCACGGGCAAAGCCCATTTCGTGGGTAACGATCACCATGGTCATCCCCTCTTTAGCAAGCTCCCGCATGGCGTCTAGCACTTCGCCAATCATCTCGGGGTCAAGGGCTGAGGTTGGCTCATCAAACAGCATGAGGCGCGGCTCCATGGCCAACGCACGCGCCAGCGCCACACGCTGCTGCTGGCCACCGGAGAGCTGGCTGGGGTACTTATTTGCCTGGTCGGCAATACCTACGCGATCAAGTAGCCGCTTGGCAGTCTCTTCGGCATCCTGACGGCTCCAGCCACGCACCTTCATCGGCGCGAGAGTGACGTTATCGAGCACGCTAAGATGCGGGAACAGATTGAACTGCTGAAATACCATGCCCACTTCGGTGCGGATGGTTTGCAGCGCCTGACTGCTTTTACCGTTGGGTAGCAGCGTATTGCCGTCCACATCCAGGCTGCCTGACTGAAACTCTTCTAAGCCGTTGATACAGCGAATGAGTGTGGATTTACCCGAGCCGCTGGCCCCGATGACCACGACGACTTCACCAGGCACAATTTCCAGGTCGATATCTTTGAGTACGTGCAGGCTGCCAAAGTGCTTGTGGAGCTTTTGCATACGCACAATGGGCGTTTGAGTAGAAGTCATTGTGCGCTCCTTATTGTCCGGCGAGGCCGCGGCGCTCGATTTGGCGCAGCACCAGTGAGAGGGTCCAGGTAATGGCGAGATACATCAGTGCCACCATGAAGTAGACCTCCAGCGCGGTGAAGGTGGTGGCGATATAGATCTGCCCTTGGCGTACCAGCTCACTGACCCCGATAACCGAAAAAAGCGAGGTATCTTTGATACTGATAATGCCCTGGTTACCCAGCGGTGGAATCATACGGCGCAGTGCCTGCGGCCAGATCACATAGCGGAACGCCTGCACCCGAGAGAGGCCAAGCGATAGCGATGCTTCCCGCTGGCCGCGCTCGATGGACTGAACGCCGCCGCGCACAATTTCAGAGATATAGGCACCGGAGTTGACGGCAATGGCCGCTATACCCGCTACCAGGGCGTTGATGGGCCCACCCAACAGTTGCGGCAAGCCGTAAAAGATAAACAGCACTTGGACCAAAATAGGGGTGCCGCGGAATACTTCAACATACACAACCGCAGGCCAGCGCAGCCAGCGTACCGGGCTAATACGCAGCAACCCAAAGAAAATACCGATGAAAAAACCAATCGCCAGGCCGCCAAATGAAATCAGTAGCGTCCAGGGAATACCGGGTAACAAGTAGGGGATCGACCCGAACGCAGCCGACCAATCAAACTGAAAGTTAACGTCCACGCGTTATCTCCAGATAATAAGAGGAACAACGACACAGGGCCGGGGGAAATGGCCGCCCGGCCCTGTGTGGTGAGAGTCGCTTTAAGCGTTGGTTATGGCATATAGCGCTAATTACTCAGCGCTGGGTGCTTCACCGAACCACTTTGTGTAGATCTCATCGTAGGTGCCGTCTTCACGCATAGCGGCCAGCGCTTCGTTGGTCGGCTCTACCCACTCGCTGCCTTTGTGAAATACGATGCCGTACTGCTGACCTTCGTACAGCGGGCCGACGACTTTAGTGCGACCTTCGCCACGGGTTTGTGAGAAGTAAGCTACGTTGGGCGCATCGTAAAGTACGGCGTCGACGTTACGGCCCAGCAGCGCCATGTACATATCAGCGGTGCCTGGGTAGGGCGTGATATCGGCGTCTTCGCCAAGCTCTTGTTGTAAGAAGTCGTAGCTGGTGGAGCCGATTTTGGTGGCCACTGACAGTCCTTCGAGATCCTCGATGGAGGAGACCTCTTCGTTATCAGCACGTACGATGATTTGCAGACCGGAGTCGTAGTAGGGATCAGAGAAGTCAACGACCTGAGCACGCTCTTCGGTGATAGTGGTGCCCGCAATGGCGATTTCTTGACTGCCGGTTTGCACCGCAGGAATGATGCCCGAGAACTCCATGGTGGTGAGGTTGACGTCAAAGCCAGCGCGATCAGCGACTTCATTGATGATGTCCATATCAAAACCGATCATTTCACCGGTCTCGGGGTCGAGCATCTCAAAGGGCACAAAGCTTGGGTCAGTGGCCACGTTGACGGTAGGCGTTTGTGCAAACGCGGTGGTACTGCCCAAACCCAGTGTGATGGCGGTCGCAATAGTAGAGGTAGTGAATAGGTGTTTCATTAGTTTCCCCATGTTTTATGTGGTTAGCCGCGCAATTTATAGAATTTTTTTTTCTTATAAATTGGCTAGGCAACCGTTATTGACCTTTCAACCTTGGCGAGAAACCGCCAAGGCGTCAAGTCATGGGGAGGGGTTGTCACCAACGTTGGTCACACCATAAACGAGGCGCCACATCCGCACGTGGTAGTGGCATTGGGGTTTTGGATACGAAATCGAGCCCCTGCTAGGCCCTCCTCGTAATCCACTGTGGAGCCTACCAAATACTGATAAGAGAGCGGGTCGACCACTAGCGTTGCATCGCCAAATTCGATGAGTGTGTCGTCTTCGGCAACGCTGTCCGCGAAGTCAAAGCCGTATTGAAAACCAGAGCAGCCGCCACCGGTAACGTACACGCGCAGTTTCAGCGCCGGGTTACTCTCTTCAGCCATTAACGCTTTGATGCGTTTGCGTGCACTGTCTGACAGTAACAGAGGAGTTGGAACAAAAGCTTCTGCACCGCTCATGGGTACCTCCCGCGAGCTTTAAGAACGAATAATCCGTATTAGGGGGTGATTATGGGTAATTCCCAGCAAATTGGTCAACTATTGCTGGGAATTCCTCAAACGTTAGGGCATCAGCGCGGGGGCGTTAAGCCCCATGTGCTCATCAAAGCCAAACATCAAGTTAAGGTTTTGAATGGCTTGCCCAGAAGCGCCCTTCACCAGGTTATCAATGACTGAAAGCACCACAACCGTATTGCCGTTACCCGGGCGGTGGACCGCGATGCGGCAGGTATTGTTGCCTTTGACACTGCGGGTTTCCGGGTGGCTGCCGGCGGGCATGACATCGACAAACGGCTCGTTGGCGTAGCGCTGCTCAAAGAGCGCCTGTAGATCTTCTGGCTCGGCGGTCAGCGTGCTGTAAAGCGTGGCGTGAATGCCGCGAATCATAGGCGTTAGATGGGGAACAAAGGTCAACCCCACTGGGTTGGGCTGCATATCGCCCAAGCCTTGACGAATTTCCGGCAGATGGCGGTGGCCACCCGCGCCGTAGGCCTTCATGGATTCACTGGCCTCGGCCAGCAGCGAAGCAACTTTGGCACCGCGGCCAGCACCGGTCACACCAGATTTGCAGTCGGCAATCAGCTGGTTCGGATCAATTAAGCCAGCTTCTAACAGCGGCAGATAGCCTAGCTGAACGGCGGTGGGATAGCAGCCAGGGACAGCAATCAAACGAGCCGTTTTGATCTTTTCGCGGTGCATTTCGGGCAGGCCGTAAACGGCTTCTTCAAGCAGCTCCGGCGCGCCGTGGGGCTGGTCGTACCAACGGCTCCACTCGTCGGCATCGCGCAGGCGGAAGTCCGCAGAGAGGTCGATGACGCGGGTGCCGTTGGCCAGCAGCTCGCCCGCTAAGGCATGGGCAACGCCGTGGGGAGTCGCAAAAAACACCGCATCCATTGCGCCTAGCGCCTTGGCGTCGGGTTCGCTGAATGCCAGCGTGTCGTAGTGACCGCGTAAATTGGGGTACATGTCGCACACTTTTACGCCCGTCTCCGAGCGAGAGGTGATGGCCTTGACGTTTACCTGAGGGTGCTGAGCCAGCAGTCTGAGAAGTTCGACGCCGGTATAACCGGTGCCACCCACGATGCCAACGTTAATCACAAACCACTCCTTGTGCGCTTCGCGCAATCGACGCTTGAATAATTAACAGCCTAATCAGTGTGGCCAGGCTGTTGAAGTGTATCCAGCTATGATACACAAGAGAGCCAGCGCTTAAGAGCGCTGCGCAACGCGAGACAATGAAACGAACAATAAACGCAAGGACGGACGTTGTGGCACGTTTTTCTCGGTCAGATTTCACTCTAGAGAGCTTTCGCCGCCAGTTGGCGAACGTGGATGCCTTACCGCAGCTGTGTGTACTGGGGTTGGTGTCTGGGGTGATTACTGGGGCGGTGATGGTGGCGTTTCGCCTGCTGCTGGAAGCGGGGGCGGCGCTCTACATGCCGGACGGTGATCCGGAAGCCTTCGAAGGGTTGATGCCTTGGCTAAGAGCACTTCTGCCGATCATGTCCGTCACGTTGATTGGTCTGTTGCTCTATCGGCAGCGATCTACCGCACGCAAACTCGGCGTCAGCCATGTGATCGAGCGACTGACCTATCATCAGGGGCGCTTCCCGCTGCGCAACTGGCTCAACCAGTGGTGGGTGGGTGTGGTCTCGGTGCTGGGTGGATTATCTGCCGGTCGGGAAGGGCCTGCCATTCATCTTGGCGCGGCGGCTTCCAGCGGGTTGGGGCTAAAGCTGCGGCTGCCCAATAATAGCTTGCGGGTGTTGGTGGCTTGTGGCACGGCAGCCGGTATTTCGGCCTCGTTCAACACGCCCATCGCTGGGGTGATCTTTGCCATGGAAGTGGTGATGATGGAGTACACCCTGATGAGCTTTATGCCGGTGATTTTAGCCTCGACCATGGGGGCGCTGGTGGCGCAGGTGATGTATGGCAATGCGCCCGCGTTTCGGATTCCTGAGGTGGCGTTAGGGTCGCTGATGAACCTGCCCTGGATCATCATTATTGGCCTCGTGATTGGGTTAATGGCAGGTATCTTTATCCACATCTCTCGAAGCCAACGCCTTCAACAACTGCCGCTGTGGATAAGACTAGGTGTGGTGGGTGTGGCAACCGGGGTATTGGCGTGGTGGTTTCCTGAAATCCAAGGCATTGGTTACGACAGCGTGGCGGCAGCGCTGAATAATCAGTTGGCGATCAATGTGCTATTGGCGCTGATGGTTGCCAAGCTGTTGATTACTGCGATTACCGTTGCAGGCGGCGTGCCGATCGGCATTATTGGCCCGGTACTGGTCGCTGGGGCGGCCACCGGTGCACTAGGCGGTATGTTAGGGGGCTGGCTATGGCCTGAGAAAGCTGCTGACCCAGGGATTTATGCCATGCTCGGTATGGCAGCCATGATGGGGGCTGTTCTTCAGGCACCGTTGGCGGCGTTGATGGCACTGCTAGAACTCACTCATACACCGACGATTATGCTACCGGGGATGCTGGTCGTGGTGGTGGCCTGCTTAACGTCGCGGCAGTTGACGGGTTGTGAAGGTTTTTTCATTAGTTCAGTACGCTATGGATTGCATCCGTTACAGCAGCCTCTGATGCAAGCGCTTTCCCGAGTGTCGGTGCCTGCCGTGATGGAGCGTCAGCTGGTGCGTACCGAGCGCATGATCACTCTCAACCAGGCGCGCCGCCTGCTAGAAGCGAATCCTATGTGGCTGGTAATTGAGCGCTCCAGTGAGGATAAGCCGGTACTGGGGCTAAAGGCAGCAGAGCTTGCCCGCTGGCTGCTGGAGCACGATGAGGCGCTCGATGGAGAAGTGCCGCCGGAAGATGAGTTAATTGATCTTTTGGAGATTCCCGGCCAGCGGCTGGAAATGGCCCCGATTGGTTTGCAGGCCACGCTATCGGAAGCGTTTTTAAAGCTTCAAGACAGCGCGCTTGGGGCGCTTTATGTGGTGCATGGCTATCGACCAAAGCAGCAGCGAATTTCAGGTATCATTACCCGGGGCGCGATCGAGCGTTATTACCACTACACTGACGCTCGGCAAACAGATGCCCGCGAGACCGATTCCTAGCCATATGCCACCGCCTAAGGAGAGACCATGTACGAATGGGTAAAGGCTATTCACTTGATGGCCGTTGTTACTTGGTTTGCCGCACTGTTCTACCTGCCAAGACTTTATGTTTACCACGCCATGGCACGCGACAAAGGTGATGAGCAAGCGATCACTTACTTTAAAACCATGGAGCGCAAGCTTTACCGTGGCATCATGACCCCGTCGATGATCCTGGTACTGATTTTTGGGGGCTGGATGCTCTATTTGGTGCCCGCCTGGTTTAGCCAAGGATGGATGCACGCCAAGCTTACCTTGGTGGCACTGTTAATTGCTTACCACCATGTTTGCTTGATTTACCTTAAACAGTTTGACCAGTCGCGTTGTACCAAGAGCCACGTATTTTTTCGCTGGTTCAATGAAGCGCCCGTGATTGCGCTGGTCGCGATTATTCTTTTGGCGGTAGTGAAGCCCTTTTGATGCACCAACCTCTTCCCCCTGTTGTTTTAGTGCTAGCGGGTCATGACCCCACGGGCGGTGCCGGACTGGTCGCTGATAGCGAAGCCATCGCCGCCTGCGGCGGTTGGGCGGTCACGATCCCCACGGCGATGACCGTGCAGAACTGCCATAACGTGTCGCGGGTAATGCCAGCCGACCCCGGCGCGATGCGCCAAATGGCCGAAGCTGTCGGTGATATGCAGATTGCCGCGATTAAGCTCGGCCTGCTGGCGGATGAAGCTACGCTGCGGGCTGCAGAGCAGATTATTCGTCGCTTTCCAGGGGTGCCCGTGGTTGCTGACCCGGTTCTCAAAGCAGGGGGAGGCACTATGTTATCCACAGAGGCTTTGCAGATGCTTTATCGTGACCGGCTGCTACCCCTTGTGGATATCTTAACGCCGAACCGCTTTGAGTTGGCGGCGCTGACACCGGAAATTCTAGACACCCATGACGACACTGCCCGGGCGGTGTCACTGCTGTCACAAGGTTGCCAAGCGGTGCTGGTGACGGCAACGGATGACCCCTTACCCGGTTCAGCCGAGCAGGTGGTGCATACGCTTCACTCGCCCGATACCACTCGCCAGTGGCAGTGGCCGCGCCTACCGGACGTCTTTCATGGTTCTGGCTGTACGCTCGCGTCAGCCTTAGCAGCGCGTCTAGCGGTAGGTGAGCGCTTACCAACGGCGTGTGAACAGGCCCAGCACTTTACTTGGGAGAGCTTGTCTCACGGCTACCAGCCCCCGAGTGGCCAGTGTTTGCCGAATCGCTTGCCACGCCCCGTGCGCTTTTGATCTCATTGGTAGTAAGCCATTTATATTGAGGATGCCATGACCACATCTGCTGAACTGTTCGACCTCGCGAGTCGCCATATCCCTGGGGGCGTGAACTCTCCCGTCCGTGCCTTCAAAGGGTTGCACCGCCCGCCGGTATTCATGGAACGTGCACAGGGCGCTTACCTCTTCGATGTCGAGGGCAACCGCTACGTCGATTACATCGGCTCCTGGGGGCCGATGATTACCGGTCACGCCGATCAAGACGTATTGGCGGCCGTACGTGCGCGGTTGGATAATGGGCTCTCATTCGGGACACCCACGGCCGTGGAAACCACCATGGCCGACCTAATTTGCGACATGATTCCCACCATGGAAATGGTGCGCATGACCAGCTCGGGCACCGAGGCCACCATGTCAGCGATTCGGCTGGCGCGGGGCACCACGGGTCGCGATAAGATCGTCAAGTTCGAGGGTAACTACCACGGCCACTCGGATTCCCTGCTGGTGAAAGCGGGCTCCGGTGCCTTGACCCACGGCGAGCCCAGCTCTCCGGGCGTTCCGGCGTCGCTGGCCGAGCACACCATCACACTATCCTACAACGACCCGGAAGGCGTTGAAGCGTGCTTTGCCGAGATCGGTGAGCAAATTGCCTGCATCATCGTCGAGCCGGTGGCGGGCAATATGAACTGCATTCCGCCTCAGCCAGGTTTCTTGGAAACCCTGCGCCACGTTTGTAACGAGTACGGTAGCATCCTGATTTTTGACGAAGTGATGACCGGATTCCGGGTTGCCCTTGGTGGTGCCCAGGCTTACTACGGTGTCACGCCGGATCTGACTTGCTTGGGTAAGATCGTTGGTGGCGGTATGCCGGTCGGTGCGTTTGGCGGCAAGCGCGACATCATGCAGAACATCTCGCCGCTGGGGCCGGTATATCAGGCGGGCACGCTGTCGGGGAACCCGCTGGCCATGGCTGCCGGGGTGGCGCTGCTGACCAAGCTGCAGGTGCCGGGCTTCCACGATGCCCTGAGCCAGCGCGTGCAAACGCTGTGTAACGGCCTGCAAGAGCGTGCCAATGCGGCGCGGGTACCTATGATGACGCAATCCGCAGGCGGCATGTTCGGCGTGTTCTTCACCTCGCAGTCCCGTGTGGATAACTTTGCCCAAGCCACGGCGTGTAATCCCGATGCCTTCCGCCGCTTCTTTGGCGCAATGCTGGATCATGGCGTCTACCTTGCGCCTTCTGCCTACGAAGCTGGCTTTATGTCCAGTGCCCATACGCCTGAGGATATCCAACTCACTCTGGATGCCGCAGAGAAAGCCTTTGCTGTTATGTAACACTAGGTAACTGGTAGTTAGAACGTCTGCTACACTGCAAGAGCCGCTCTTATCGAGCGGCTCTTGTGGTTACCGAGGTAGCTAACATGAAACGATTATCGGCTTGGCACGCGTCACGACGATACGGTGCGTGGTTGACCACCGTTCTTACCCTTGGCTTGTCTTTCCCAGGGCTAGCCGCACAGGAGCAGGATATGACCCAAATCCACATCACCATGAGCGGCTCTCCCGGCGCTGAGTTTTCGGCCGAGTGGCGCATTACCCAGGACGGCGACACCATCGAACACCCTGAAACTCGAGGCACGGTGCCCGCAGAGTTCACCTTCGAAGGAGATACCCTAGAAGGTACCGTCAAACTCCTGAGCGACGATGAGCGGTTGGAAGTCGATATCGTCAAAGGCAGCAACCGCACGCGCTCCTCGACCCAAGGCAAGGGCGGCACGCTGACGGTGGTGGTGCGTTAAGGTATAAAAAAACCGCCCCCCGAGGGGGCGGTATGAGAATATTCAACTGGCTAATGATTAATACTGGATAGTGGAAGCGCGGTTGCCACTGCCTACTTGAGTTACAGTAGCGTTTCCTTGATTTGCGCTAATTTGAGTGATAGTTGAAATGTTATTCCAACCACCTGCTGGAGCGTGGTCTTGATTCACTGTAGCTATGTGAGACCCACCGCCAGTTTGTAGAATGAATGATTCATTAAACTCTTGTCCAGCGATACCAAGTCCTTTCTGTGTAACGTTTGCTTCGTTATTACTTCCTTCTTGTGTAATGAAGGAAATATCACCCACTCCGCTTTGTTCTACATTAGCATAGTTCAATGCGCCACTTTGTAGAATGGTTGAATCGCCGTAGCTGCCAGTTTGTTTTACAAACGCTTCATTGCCGTCGCCAACCAGCTGAGAAACATAAGATTCATTATTGTTTCCGTCTTGGGTCACATCGGCAAGGTTATTATCACTTACGCCACCTTGGCCTTGTAAAATGTATGAAGTGTTCAATTCGCTTCCAGCTTCCTGTTTCAGTTTAGCTTCATTACCGGAGCCAGCTTGCCAGATTTGACTCATACCATTATCACCGAACTGGTCAGACATGGCAGTATTATTATGCCATTGCTGAAAGACGTATGATTGGTTGGAGTCTCCATTTTGTTGTACGAAAGTGTTATTGCCAGTAGCACCGCCTGGGTTTGTTCCTTGAACAACGATAGATCTGTTGTCATTACCGGTTTGATTGACATCAGATCCATTGTTATCTGCACCAAACTGGTCCACTTTAGAGAGGTTTCTATCGCCATATTGGTATACGTTTGCAACAGCTCCAAAACTCAAGTCTTGTTTTACAATAGAGCTGTTGCCCTCACCATTTTGATAAACATCAGCTTCTAGTGCATCGCCGCTTTGCTGCTTGTTTTGGTCTACATTAGAGTAGTTTTGATCGCCTTTTTGCATGACGCTGGCCATATTGCCAAACTGAGCGCCGCCTGCCTGTGTTTCCTGTCTAATGAAAGATGTGTTTTCACCCGAAATTACAGTAGATGGATCCATTGATCCTAATGAATCAGTGAAGGTTTGAAACCTAGTATCGTCCCCAGCACCAAAATTACTGTTATCCCATGCATTATCGTCAATATTAAGTGCGTTGGAATTTTCGTTGTTTACTCCCCAGCCGCCACCTTGCTGTGGAGACGTAGCAGATTCATATTCTAAGTCTACGTTTGATTGCACGGTTTGTGCTAAAGATGAGGCGCTCATTGCGATACTAACAGCAGCGGCGAGGGCGGTAAGTTGCAGTTTCATGATATTTCCCCTTTTTTCGATCAACTTGCTTTGGTGGTTAACTGAGAAGCCAGGTGCGACTCAGTTGATATCGATAGTGACCGGTCGTGAAGTGCCCGAGTAGTTTTGTTGGTGGACATTTACATCGCGTAGGCCACTGCCCGATTGTGAAATCATTAGGTTACTGTTAAAGCCAATTTGAATAGCGTTCAGTGCAACTCCAACACTGTTCCCTTCTTGAATAGCCGTAACGCTATTGTTATAGCCTTGCTGAACAATCACGCCAATGTTGTTGCCATTGTGCTGGATCAAATTGGCCTGATTGTTATATCCAGTTTGTTTAATGTAAGCGAAGTTTTTAAATTGGTAATTCGCTGAACGAGATTGAACAACGCTCGCGCTGTTACTGGTGCCTTGCTGTTGAATGATACTCACATTGCCTTTTAAATGGCTGACACCTTGAGACTCTACGTATTGCGTGACTCTAGACATGCTGCCAATGAACTGGTCGTTTGCTGAAGCGTCTAGATTGAAGCTGGTTAGTAAGACACCCATCACCAATGCCGTACAGGAAGCTACGGATCCTGTCTTATAAAGGGCTGGCAATTGGTTAAACGGTTTCATTGGGTTTTCCTTTTGAAACGTTATATTTCTTTTTGCTTCCTGTGTTGAGTTTGGACGATTTCAAAGAAGGCGCTATCGGAAATTTTTCTAGCTATTAACTTATAAAGTTGGTGTTTATTATTTTAATAGACACTATTATTTTGATCGGTTTTGATGAGATTTCTAATGCTAATAACTATAAATTTAAAAGTATAAGAGTTGTAAATAAAAAGCCGCTTGAAAAAGCGGCTAAAATCAACCTGAATCCGTGAGACCGGCCCCCGGAAGCACTTCTAACCCACTGACCTGCATGGCAATATAGCCATTATCGCCATTCACCCAGACAGTGCCATGCCCAACATAAAGTTCCGCGCCAGTTGCCGCACCCTCACCAGCCACGCCGGGCTGTCCATCATCGGGCAATGCTTCGAGATCGCTGGCGTCGACAGCATCGACAGCCGCTTCCCCACCACGCTGGGCATGCGCACCAGTGACGTGATCAAGAGCTACCTGGGCCTGCTGTGTCTGGGCATGAGCGACTATGACGCTGTCGAGAACTTCCGCCGCGACAAGCCCTTCCAACAACTGCTGACCCTGCA